>NZ_CATJGZ010000057.1:0-22714 GCF_949740115.1 Bacteroides sp. 41_26 | reverse complement strand
TTGACTATGCCTGTATTCACTTTACACATTTTGGTTAATATCTACTGTTTTCCTTCACAGTTTCTTGATTGTTTTACTGTTTCACTTTACACCTTCAGGAATACTTTATTAATTATCTTACTTGTTCGTCTTTCCGATCATAAATCAATACATCCCATAAACAGTGCATTTTTTCAGCTTCTAAATTAGCTATTTATTGACTATCCTGCAAATCATATTATGAAAAACACCGCGGCGGTTTGCCTTAGCGGCTGGAGGCGCGAAGCCTCCAAAGAGCGTTAAGCGGCTACACCTGCTCTCATAGCTTTGGGCGTTTTCATGTTATTACTCATATGTGGTCGCACATTATTGTAGAAGTCAATGATTTCCGTTATCTTACTTCTTGCTTCAACAATGTCTTTTGGACGTTTCTGACGGTATAGCCACTCCTGTTTAATAATACCATTAACCCGCTCGGCTATCGCATTGTCAGTAGGGTTACTATCTTCCGTCATGCTGATAGAGATTTGCATTTCTTTCAATCTGTCAACATATCTGTTACAACAATACTGTGACCCTCTGTCAGAATGATGAATCAATTTACTGAAATCGGCATCAGGAAACATACTAATAGCTTGATTTAGTGCTTCTAAAGTATTATCTGCAACGAGACTACCGGATAGGATCCAACCCACTATTTCATGAGTAAAGGCATCTGTAAGCAAGTGGAGATAGCAAACGCCGGCATCTGTTTCAATATAAGTAATATCTGCCACCCATAAACGATTTAAAGTCTTTGGCTTATAGTCTTTTATCAGGTTTTTATACTTTCGATAGTTATGGTTGGAGTTGGTAGTATGACGCCTTTTCAAAGGGGACAGCATGAGACCTTTGCGACGTAGCAGGTTATAAAAGCTGTCCCGCCCCATCAACTTCCCCTCATATACCTCCTTTAGGATCAGAAATAACTTATAGGCACCAATACCGGGTGCTGATGACCTGATTTCGCGTACAAGTTGGGCGACTTTGACCTCCGTGAGAATACGGTCTGAAAGTACTTCCGTACTTACTGAATAATACCCTTCTCTACTCTTACCAAACAGTGAGCACAGGCTTCCGATGGAAATCTTTGGATGCCTGTGCCGAAGGGTATTTACTGCTTGGCGCCAGCTTTTTTTAATAAATCGATGCCGTATTCTTCACGACCGATTTTTAAGACTTCAGACAGAGCCTCATTGCGAAGTTCGGAGTATTCCAAAGCTTTGCGAAGACGAAGTAACTCCGCCTGCAACTCTTCTTCCTTAGATAAGGAAGAGGTTACTTGGGACTTTTTTTCTTTCGCTTTGCGCATCGTTTCTATTTGAGATAATAAATCCTGGGACAAAGATAAGTCTTTAGCAGACAATATCAAGGCTTTTTCCCATCTGTAAATACTTCCATGAACCAAACCATCTCGCTGCTCGATGAAATATTTGGTCAAACCAGAACGATAATAATCACTTAATACTTTAAGTTTAAAATCTAAACTATACCTACAACGAGGAAATACTTTACTTGCCATATGAATTTTTATAATGTTAAAACGGTGTAAAGTAAATCTGTATTAAGTCATTCTTTTAAGCACTGATTATCAATAAGTTTACAGCAACAGAGTTTCTACTGCTACTGCATCTTTATGAAGTTGTGCAATAAGTCCCTCTATCCCGTCAAACTTCATCTCAGGACGGATGTATTGCACAAAAGAGATACGAATAAATTTATCATAGATATCTGAATGGAAATGAAGGATATGCACTTCAATACTTCGATTCACCCCATTATTAAGTGTAGGGCGATGACCTATATTCAACATACCGGCATAGGTACATCCATCAAAACTGACTTGCACAGCATATACTCCATCCGCAGGGACAAGCTTATCAGGATCGTCTACACTGAGATTAGCTGTTGGAAAGGCTATTTTGCGTCCAACCTGATAACCACTAACTACCGTCCCATCCAGAAAATAATCATACCCAAGGCAATGTGCAGCCATCTTAACATCTCCCTGATGAAGATAGTCACGAATCACGGAAGAACTGATATGGATCTCCTTATATATATACGCGCGCGCAAGAACTATCTGCATACCGATTTCTTCACCATAACGGCAATAATCTTCAAAGCTCTCACTACGATTATGACCAAAGCGGTGATCGTAACCAATTACAAGCGATTGTACCTGGTAACGTTCCTGCAAAATGGTAGTCATAAAATCCCGGGCAGTAAACCAGGATATCTCCGGAGTAAAATCGAGCATAATGCAATAATCTACTCCGGTTTCAGCCAGTAATGCAATCTTTTCGTCCTGCGTAGTGAGTAACTCCGGATGATAATCGGCTTTCATCACCTTACGGGGATGAACAGGAAAAGTAATCAAAGCCGAACGTAACCCACGGGTAGCAGCTACCTCCTTCACTTGTTCAATGAGGAAACGGTGACCAGTATGTACCCCATCGAAAAAACCAATGGTAGCCACACATGGCTCGAGTAATGTACCCGGTATATTACGAATAATCTGCATCAGTCAGTAAAATCGGTTTAGTTAAAAATATGACTCCAGTCTTCCTTTGCCTGCGGTGTATAAGTAGAAATACCCAATACCTGCGCTGCCAGACAGTTCGCCTCCGAATCATCAATAAAAAAAGTCTCTTTCGGGTCGATATTGGCATCTGCAAGTACTGTTTCAAATATCTCGGCATCGGGCTTCACCATCTTCATCTCAAACGAAAGATATATCTTTTCAAAATAATCTTCCACCTGGAAACCACGATAAGGAAAAACATTCTCACAGGACCACTTCCAATGAATATCGTTGGTATTACTCAACAGATAAACCACATACTTTTCGCGAAGTTTCAGCAATAAATCAAGTTTGTAAGTAGGGATATCCACCAGGAAAGAATTCCAGGCATCATCTATCTGCTGATCCGTTAATGGCTTCCCTACCATTTCACGGATACCATCACGGAATTCAGCAGGAGTTATCAACCCCTTCTCCTGCTGCATAAAGATACCTTGCTGATGATAAACATTCAACAGTTCATCTACATTTTGCAATCCTAACTTTTTAAAATTCTCAATACAACGCGGGCGGTCGAGGTTTATCAGAACGCCCCCAAAATCAATAAGAAGGTTTTTTATTCCTTTTCTTTTCATCTTTTATTTATGTATTAAACGCTGAACGAAGCGGATTAGTTCTCCCACCCACAGAACGAGCGATGAGGTACCTATTAGTATCAGCCACGTCTGCCAGTCAAGCGGTTCAGTACGAAATACAGCCCCACCGAACTGTACAATCAGAATCTGTCCGCCAAGAATAGCAATCACAATCAACTCCATGCCATAAGATTTGGAAAGCCCCTTAAATGCCGAATCGTTTGTTCCAAACACACGGGCATTGAACAGGTTCCAGAATTGTAGCATAACAAAGAAAGTGAAGAAGATTGTAAGACGGTGCACGGTCATTCCACCTTCAGCATTCGTATAATAGTAAATCATACCCAGCAACACTATCAGGAAAACGGCACCGACACCGAATATATTGTATTGCATTGCTTTACTGATAATAAAATCAGTGCTGCGACGGGGCTTTTCATTCATCACAGTTTCACTTGGCGGAATAGAGGCCAATGCTAAGGCAGCAAATGTATCCATAATCAAGTTTACCCACAACATCTGAGTCACGGTCAGAGGCAAATCTGTGCCCATAAATGAACCAAGCAATACGATAAGCAGTGCTACAAAGTTGATTGTAAGCTGGAATACGATAAATCGCTGGATATTTTTATAAAGCGAACGTCCCCACATCACAGCCGTACCGATACTGTTGAACGAATCGTCAAGCAAAGTAATATCACTGGCTTCCTTGGCTACGGAAGTTCCCGTACCCATTGAAAGTCCTACTTGTGCATGGTTCAATGCGGGAGCATCATTGGTTCCGTCACCGGTTACAGCAACTACAGCCCCTTTCTGTTGCAACAACTGCACCAGACGTTGTTTATCAGTAGGACGGGCGCGAGACATTATCTTCAAATCCATTACCCTGTCCAAAGCCTCCTCATCGGTCAACTCGGCAAAGGCAGTACCAGTAATCCGGTTACGTTCCGTATCTTCGGAATTCCAAAGTCCTATCTGACGGGCTATTTCAGTAGCCGTACCCGGAGTATCGCCCGTTACAATTTTAATGCCAATACCTGCCGACTGGCATTTTTCCACAGCAGCCGGAACATCAGGACGAATCGGATCGGAGATAGCAACAACGCCTAAGAAGTTAAGATCATTGGCAGCAACCAACTCTACACAATCATCAGGTGCATTATCATCTACTATTTTAAAGGCAAATCCTAACGTACGCATTGCCATATTCTGATAACCTAACAACTGCTCTTCTACCGTAGAACGATATTCAACCGTATCCACCCGCTTGCCGTCGAGGATTACCTCCTTACATTTTCCAAGTACAATTTCGGGAGCACCTTTTATATATAGCACTTTTTTACCGATAAGGGGAGACTGTACCAAAGTAGCCATAAACTTACGCTCGGTAGAAAAAGTCAGCTGATCCAGTACATTAGCCTGTTCACGAAACTCCAGATAGTTCTGATGTTGAGCGTTGAGCCACAAAAGCAATGCTACTTCCGTAGGATTTCCCACACCTTTTGGCTTTTCACCGTCACCGGTTTCTTCAAGAAAAGCGGTAGAATTGGCACTGATACCTTCTATCACCAATTTGCTGATATCATCACCGGCAAGTACGCCTCCTTCTTTTAATCCGTAGAAATTCGGTTCGTGTACCTGCATCAGGTTCTGAGTCAGCGTACCAGTCTTATCCGTACAGATAACGGTAATAGCTCCCATCGTTTCACAAGCATGCATTTTACGCACAAGGTTGTTGGTAGAAAGCATGCGACGCATATTCAGAGCCAGACTGAGCGTCACACTCATCGGCAAGCCTTCGGGTACCGCAACTACAATCAATGTAACAGCCATCATGAAGTACTTCAGCACTATCTGGGCAATGGCCATATAGTTATGCCAGCCTACGATTTCATTGGCCGAAATATAGTGATATAAGTCTTTTGAAACAAAGATGATAAAAGTAGCTCCTGCTACAGTAAAGCCAATCTTACCTATCAGTTTGGCCAGTTTGGTAAGTTGTATGTTCAGCGGAGTAGGTTCACCACTCTGTTCCGTACTTTGGCGGGCTACCTTTCCGATTTCCGTAGCATCACCAACACGAAGCACCTTCATCATACCGTGACCATCAACTACCGTCGTACCCCGCATCACCATATTGGAGGCATAAGTCGCTTCGTCGTCAAAGTCAGCTTCGACAATCGTCTTATTGATAACCGGCTCACCCGTCAGATTGGATTCATTGACCTGAAGAGAGATAGCTTCGACCAACTCACCATCGGCAGGAATCTCCTCACCGGTCTCAAGCACTACAATATCTCCTACTACAATGTCTTTTCGGGGGATTTCCTGAATTCGTCCGTTACGAATCACTTTTACAAGTGTTTCTTCGTTGACAGCATTTAGCAAATCAAATTTTTTGCTTGCATCATACTCAAAAAAGAAACCGATACCAGTAGCCAGCAAAATAGCAACTATGATACCGATAGTCTCAGCATACTCATTCTCTATAATCGAAATAATCAGAGAGAAAACAGCAGCAACGAGCAGTACGCGTACAACAGGGTCTTCAAACTTTTCCAGATAAAGTTTCCAAAGAGAAGGACGTTTAGGAGGTGTTAATAGATTTACACCATTTTTTTCCCGACTTTCCAAGACCTCACTATCTGTAAGGCCTAAATGATAATAGTCATTGTTTTTTGCAGTCATTCAGATACATGCGTTAAATTTAGGTTGCAAAAATACAACATTAAATCGGCATAGAATGTTTATTAATTTTTTTTAAGGAGTAACATTTCCGTGCATTTTAGTCTCTGCTAATGCACGCTCTGCTTGCTTTTGTCGAGTGATATCATGAACTGTGATCACCATCCGGTCTTCACCGTTTAATAAAAGATAGGTTCCGGAAATAACAGCATCGCATTCTACGGACTCATAACCAGAGGTACACACATTCAGGGTAGCTTCCAAATCCGTAAAACTCTTCTTTTCATCAAAAGCCTCCTGTATAGCACGACGTACCGGACAAGAGCCACAAAGCTCGTGTGTGCCACACCCACCCGATGCAGACATAGCATTACGGCACTGCAACAGATCTCCGACTTTCTTTTCTGCTGCTCCCTTTTTAATGCCTGTACGTCTGTAATAATTCGTTTTCAACACAATGAAACCTGAATCTATCAGTAAAACAAAAGCATGTACACTCTGTAATATCGCCCCTGCAATATAACTTGTCTTTCTCAGTTCATCCGCCTCTTTTTTTAATGCCCGGCGCACCTGTATTACTTTTCTTCTTTCCCAAAGAAAGGCAACTAAAAGAACTGAACATAAAATAATTAGACCTATTTCCATTCTCATATTTCTTTTATTAACCGGTTACTTATTATCCAAATAGATACCACAAAGATACCTCTTTTCTATGGTAAAAAAAGAAAGAACAATGAACAATCCGTATATTTTTTATGTTATATTTGTAGTAAACTTTAAAAAAGGAATATGAAGAAGTATATTTGCACAGTATGTGATTACATTTACGACCCGGAAATGGGTGACCCGGAGAGTGGTATTGAACCAGGTACAGCTTTTGAAGACATCCCGGATGATTGGGTATGTCCTCTTTGCGGAGTGGGGAAAGAAGACTTTGAAGAGTACAATGAATAGTGATGAACGGGTTAGTGATTAGTGATTAGTGCCATGCGGTTACAACGCAGTGAACTAATCACTAATCACTAACCCGTTCATCACTATTCACTAATCCGCTTATTACTCCTATGTCAGTTTCTTCTCTTTTACATCACTACTCGCTTCCACTACATTGACTACATAATCGCCCAACTTCTCACATTCGGCAATAATATCCATATAGTAAACTCCCATCTGATAATCATATTCTTTATTGTTCACGTCCAGAATATTCTGATTTTTCAGTTGGTTACGGTAGTTATTAATCTCGTTCTCAATATTAAATGACTTGTTTACATCAATACTATGATGTTCGGGTTTCTCCACCACTACAATCATTTGCTCCAGAGCATCATTGGTGAGCTTCATCATAAAGTGGATGTGCTCATACTGTTTCTCCGTGAAGTCCTGATTGGTCTGACGTTTACGGTTAATGGTCCGTGCCAGATTATAACAGCTATCTCCGATACTCTCAATCTCTGTCACTTCGCGTAGCATAGCACGTATCTGTAACTTACTTTCCGAACTTAAACGACCTTCGGAAACCTGATTCAGATAGTTAGCGATTTCCAGTTCCATGTTATCACTAATGTTCTCATATTTTTCTACGCGGCTGAATACTTTATTAAAATCATCGTCTTTGTCTGTATGCAATAAGTCTTGCACCATACCAAACATACGGTGCGTACGCTCAGCAAACAAATGGATTTCTTTACGAGCCTGAAGAATAGAAAGTTCTGCCGTAGACAACATACCGCCAGTAATAAATCTCAAACGAGGCTCTTCATCTTCTTCTTTCGGATGAATGATTGCACAAACAGTACGCTCTATCAATTTCACACCCCATATCAATAAACACACATTACATATATTAAAGATAGAATGGAAAGCGGATAATTTATAAGAAACGGCAACTGCGGCATCTCCCGGATGGAAATAGTTATCCACAATCCAGGATACAAATGTAGTAAACGGATGGAAAATAATTAATACCCAGATAACGCCAAACACATTGAATACAAAGTGTGCCAATGCCGCCCGCTTTGCCTGTGTATTGGCCGTAAGTGCAGCCAGGTTGGCGGTAATAGTAGTTCCGATATTTTCACCTAACACCAATGCTGCTCCCAACTCAAAACCAATCCAGCCATTAGCACACATAATAAGTGTAATGGCCATTGTAGCAGCGGAAGCCTGCACAATCATAGTCAGAATAGTACCAATCAAGAGAAACAACAGGACGGAAAAGAATCCCATATCCGTATAGTTCTGTACAAAAGCCAACATATCGGGGTTCCTACCCAGGTCGGGCGCGTTTTGTTGCAGAAAAGCCAACCCCATAAATAAAAAAGAAAAGCCAAAAATAAATTCACCGACAGACTTACGGTTGCTTTTACCAGAGAAGATAAACGGTAAAGCGACGGCCAGCAAAGGAAGAGCATACGCTGACATATCGACCTTAAACCCGAAAATAGATATAATCCATGCAGTGACCGTTGTACCAATATTAGCCCCCATGATAACACTAATAGATTCTGTCAATGTCAGCAATCCGGCATTAACGAAACTAACCACCATCACTGTTGTTGCCGAAGAGGACTGAATAAGGGCAGTTATCAACACTCCTGTTAAAACCCCTGTTACCCGATTGGTGGTCATTGCTGTCAGAATGCTTCGCAATCTGTCACCTGCGACTTTTTGTAAGCCCTCGCTCATTATCTTCATCCCATACAGGAAAAGTCCTAATGAACCGATGAGCTTTAAAAAATCATAAAAAGAATATTCCATCTATAATTATTTTAATAGTTGTTTGTTCTCTAATTGATTATATCATATATTTATCCGATTCTATTTACTTCTTTAAAAGCCAAAATGAAACAGATGTTACAAATATGTTGCAAAAATAATAATATTTATAAAGAATTCCCTATTGGTAGTTCACTTTTGGATATTTATTACGGTTTTAATCTTAATTTTCCCTATCAAGTAGTTAGCGCCAAGGTAAATAATCGTTCCGAAGGTCTTAATTTCAGAGTATATAATAATAAAGATGTAGAATTTCTGGACGTAAGAGATTCCTCCGGAATGCGTACGTATGTGCGTTCACTTTGCTTTGTGCTATATAAAGCTGTCAGCGAATTATTCCCGGAAGGAAAACTTTTCGTAGAACACCCCGTATCAAAAGGTTATTTCTGTAATCTGCGCATCGGACGTCCTATTACATTAGAAGATGTATCACTCATCAAAAAAAGAATGCAGGAGATTATAGCTGAAAACGTTCCTTATCACAGAATTGAATGTCATACAACGGAAGCTGTACGTATTTTCAATGAACACGGAATGAACGATAAAGTAAAGCTACTGGAAACCTCCGGCTCACTTTATACCTATTATTATACGCTGGGAGATACCATTGACTATTATTATGATAATCTGTTACCCAGCACCGGATTCATCAAACTATTTGATCTGGTGAAGTACTACGACGGATTATTGTTGCGTATCCCCAATAAAGAAAATCCGGATGTACTTGAAGAAGTGGTGAAACAAGAGAAAATGCTCGATGTATTCAAAGAATACCTGAACTGGAGCAATATCATGGGAATAACTAATGCAGGCGATTTTAACCTGGCCTGTGAAGAGGGACATGCCACCGATCTGATTAATGTAGCCGAAGCATTGCAGGAAAAGAAAATAGCCCAGATAGCCGACACGATCTTTCATCGCGGAGAAAATGGAAACCGCGTAAAACTGGTATTAATATCCGGTCCGTCTTCATCGGGAAAAACGACCTTCAGTAAACGCCTTTCTATTCAGTTGATGACAAACGGATTAAAGCCCTATCCCATCTCATTGGATAACTACTTCGTGGACCGTGAAGAAACTCCTCTTGATGAGAATGGTAACTATGATTATGAATCATTATATGCTTTGGATCTGGACTTGTTTAATCAACAGCTTCAAGCCTTGCTTCGCGGAGAGGAAGTAGAACTTCCCCGCTTTAATTTTAGTATCGGTAAGAAAGAATATAAAGGAGACAAACTAAAAATAGATAAACACACCATCTTAATATTGGAAGGTATTCATGCTCTGAATCCTGAGTTGACTCCACATATCCCGGAAGAGAACAAGTTCAAAATCTACGTTTCGGCACTAACTACCATCTCACTGGACGATCATAACTGGATTCCTACCACAGACAACCGTTTGCTTCGCCGCATTATTCGTGACTTTAACTACCGCGGATATTCGGCACAAGAAACCATTTCAAGATGGCCCAGCGTACGTGCCGGAGAGGATAAATGGATATTCCCTTATCAGGAAAATGCAGATGTGATGTTTAACTCCGCCCTGCTCTTTGAATTTGCAGTATTGCGCCTTCACGCCGAACCGATTCTAACGGGAGTGCCCCGCAATTGCCCGGAATATTGTGAAGCATACCGCCTGTTGAAGTTTATCAAATACTTTATCCCTGTTCAGGACAAAGAAATTCCACCGACCTCACTGTTAAGAGAGTTTCTGGGAGGAAGTAGTTTTAAGTATTAACCATATCACAGGATTATCTGCCATTGCAGATAATCCTGCCTTTTTATACCTATTTTTTGTTTTAAGTCCCGAATTTATTTTAAATTTGTGTCAATTAAACAAGCAATAAAGATGAAAACACCCGTAGCTATCATTGTGATCATGCTCTGTTTTAGTACATTAAGTCATGCACAGAATACAAAAAACAGAGCACAGGAATTAAAGGAACAAGCTCAAAACAGTCTGAGCCAAAAAGATTATATCAAGGCACGTTATCTTTTTAAGAAAGCGTACGAAGCATTCGCTACCCGCGAAGACTATCCGCAGGCTGTTGAATGCGGCATTCAGGCCAATGGGCTTTATGTACGTGAAAACTTTTATAAAGAAGGTTTCGAACTTTGCCGTGACATGGATCAACTGGTGTGGGCAGGTGAACAGAAAACCAAGAAAACTCTTCACGATCTACGGTTTCTAATTACCAAAGAACGCCTGCAAATGTATATTGCACTAAAAAATGCAGCACAAGCTAAATTACAATTGGACAAACTGGAAGAAACAGCTAATCTTGCTAAAAACGACTCAATAAGTGAGAATTTACTCTATACCAAGGCCAATTATTATTACACCTTCGGCCTCAATGCACAAGGAGATGCTTGCTTCCGCAAACTCATCAATCAATACAAAGAAAAAAAGAATTACGAGAAAGTAGAAGAGTGCTACAAAAATCTGATATCCATTGCCCGCAAAGCGAATAATGCCGCACTGATGGGACGTACTTATGAAAATTATATCGTATGGACCGACTCTGTAAAAGCACTCACCGCACAGGATGAATTGAATGTATTGAAAAGGAAATATGACGAAAGTCAGTTGACGATACAAGAAAAAGACGACACACTTTCCGCCAAACAGTATATTATCATCGGACTTTGCACACTGGTTGTTATTCTTATTGCAGCATTGGTGCTTCTTGCAATCGTATTACTACGTTTTATGGCAGGAAACCGTAAGCTCAAGAAAAGCATACAAATAGCCAACGAACACAATGAATTGAAAACCAAATTCATTCAAAATATATCTTCACAGATGGAACCGACTCTGGACACATTGGCGGCCTCAGCAAGTGAACTCTCAGACAAAGCGCCGCAACAATCACAACAGATGCAGACGCAAGTAGGTGCATTGAAAAAGTTTAGCGATGATATACAGGAACTCTCTTCGCTGGAAAATTCGTTGACCACTCCCTACGAAATGAGCGATATCAACGCCAGTATTTTTTGCGAAGAAGTAATGGAGAAAGTGAAAAGTAATATAAAAGCCGAAGTTACTACTTCTGTAAATGCTCCCAAACTACAAGTGAAAACCAATAAAGAACAATTGGAGCGTATACTTCTTCATTTACTGCAAAATGCTGCTTATTACACACAAGAAGGACGCATCAGCCTTGACTTCAAAAAACGTGGAGCGCATACTCATCAGTTTATTGTAACTGATACCGGTACTGGTATTCCTACTGAACAACAGGAAACGATCTTTAAACCTTTTACCGAAGTGAAAGACCTCACACAAGGAGATGGCCTGGGATTGCCTATATGTTCACTTATTGCCACAAAAATGAATGGGAGCCTGACTTTGGATACAAGCTATACGAAGGGGAGCCGGTTTATATTAGAGCTACACGCTTAATAGAATGGAGAGGGGAGAATGGAGAAGGGAGAAGTAAGCTGCGCTATCATGCTGCATAGTACTTCTCCCTTCTCCATTCTCCCCTCTCCATTCTATCTAATCTCTTCCACCTCTTCAGGAGTCAACGGAATTTTCTTACCTAAACGACGGGCACCAGTCTCAGTTATCAGATAATCCTCTTCATTACGAATCCCTCCAAAGTTCTTATAAGTCTCTACTTTATCATAATTGATAAAATCAGTAAACTTTTTATCGGCTTTCCACATATCGATAAGCTCGGGGATAAAGTAAATACCCGGCTCTACAGTATGTACAAAGCCCGGTTCCAAAGGAATAGCCAAACGTTGCGATTTACGACCGAACTGAGTACTCTTCGGTTCACCATTATATCCTACCCAAAGTTCACCCAGATTCTCCATATCGTGTACATCCAGTCCCATCATATGTCCTAACCCATGTGGATAAAACAAAGCATGTGCTCCCTCACGTACAGCATCTTCGGCATTACCTTTCATCAAACCAAGTCCTTTCAGCCCCTCTACCATCACACGGGCTGACAAGTCGTACACATCCATATAAGGAATACCCGGACGAAGCGCTTTTACTGATTCCAGATGCATTGCATTTTGAATCTCATAGACTTCGCGCTGGCGGGTAGTAAATTTCTTATCAGCAGGTATAGTAGACGACATATCTCCGGCATATCCCATTTCTGTTTCAGCTCCTGCATCAATCAGAAACAAGTCTCCGGACTTTACGGTATTACCATGATAATGGTTGTGTAAAGTCTGCCCATTGATGGTGGCAATGGTTGCAAAAGAAAGTTCACAGCCTGCAGCGGCAGCAACTGCCTCCATAGCAGCTACTACTTCAAACTCTTTCATACCGGGCCGAAGTACCTTCATTGCAGTAATATGCATATCTGCGGTCACATCGCAAGCCTTCTCTATTTCTACAATTTCTTCAGCTGATTTATGGTTACGTTGTTCAACTACCGCACGAATAAAAGGCACCGAACCTTCCTGACGCACAGGAGGGATACCCAGCCAATCCATCAGTTTCAGTTTATGTTCGGCACGATAAGGGGGAAGATAATGAATTGATTTTCCCTTCTGTACACACTGATGCAGATAGTTTACAATTTCAGCGGATGGTAAAGTACGTGTCACCCCTACACGTTCACTTTTTTCTTTCAAGGTAGGCTGGATCCCCATCCATACAATATCATCAATCGTCAGTTCATCACCGAATATAATTTCTTTTTCATCGTCAATATCAATAATGGCAGAAAGTCCTGCAAACGGAAGACCGAAATAATAAAGAAAAGTAGAATCCTGACGATAACGGAAGGTATTACTCTCATAATTCAGTCCACACTCGTCGTTCCCCAAAAACAACAACACTCCGGAGCCTAATTTCTTTTTCAGCAGGGCCCGGCGCTGCACATACGTTTCTTTACCAAACATAATGTTCTATTTTTTAAGTTAGTGCAACAAAGATAGAGAATTTAGCGTTATAGAAAGAAAAATAATCCCTCTAATCTGTGTAATCTGTGGTGAAAAAGTTACTTTTGTAGCGAGATATAACCGAATGTAGAAAATAAAATATTTATGGCACAAGGTTCCCGTCAAATACAATCCCAGGCGCAGCAGCAGATACAAACGCTCTCTCCGCAGCAGATTCTGGTAGTAAAGCTATTGGAGCTTCCCGCCGTAGAACTGGAAGACCGAGTACATGCCGAATTATTGGAAAACCCAGCTCTTGAAGAAGGTAGAGAAGAAGCGGCTACTGATGATCCGGATGAAAGCAATAGTAACGATCCGGAAGCAGAAAGTGATGCCAATGAATATGACTCCCTGGGCGACTATCTAAACGAAGATGACATCCCTGATTATAAATTACAGGAAAACAACCGTTCCAAAAGCGAACAGGTAGAGGAAATTCCTTTTTCTGACGCTACTTCCTTCTATGAAATATTGAGAGAACAGTTGAGTGAGCGTAACCTCACAGAACATCAGCGTGAATTGGCAGAATACCTTATCGGGTCACTGGATGATGACGGCCTGCTCCGTAAATCACTTGAAAGTATCAGCGATGAGCTGGCTATCTATGCAGGCATTAACGCCACCGAAGAGGAATTGGAAGAGGCTTTATGCATCATACAGGACTTCGACCCGGCCGGACTTGGTGCACGCAACCTCCAGGAATGTCTGCTTATACAACTCCAACGGAAACTTGAAAAAGGTAAACCAGATAAAGCACTTATACTGGAACAGAGAATCATCAACGAATGTTACGAAGAGTTCACACGTAAACATTGGGATAAGATAATAAAGAAATTGGGCTGCGAAGAAGAGCTTTTCAACACTGCTATTTCTGAAATCACAAAGTTAAATCCTCGTCCGGGAGCTTCATTAGGAGAAGCCATCGGGCGTAACATGCAGCAAATTGTTCCCGACTTCATTGTAGACACCTATGATGATGGCTCTATCAGTGTCAACCTTAACAACCGGAATATACCGGAACTTCGTATGAGTCGCGACTTCACCGAAATGGTAGAAGAACATACGAAGAACAGAGCCAATCAATCCAAAGAATCCAAAGAAGCAATGATGTTCCTGAAACAGAAAATGGATGCAGCTCAGGGATTTATCGATGCAGTAAAGCAGCGTCAGAATACATTAATGACTACCATGCAGGCTATTATCGATCTGCAACGTCCTTTCTTTCTTGAAGGAGACGAATCATTGCTTCGCCCTATGATCCTGAAAGACGTAGCCGAACGTACGGGCCTGGATATTTCGACCATATCACGTGTTAGCAATAGTAAGTATGTGCAAACAAACTTTGGAATCTATCCGCTGAAATTCTTCTTCAGTGACGGATATACCACCGAAGACGGTGAAGAAATGTCAGTACGTGAAATACGTAAAATACTAAAAGAATGTATTGACAACGAAGATAAAAAGAAACCACTGACTGACGACGAACTGGCTGAGATCCTAAAAGAAAAAGGATATCCTATTGCACGGCGCACCGTAGCCAAATATCGTCAGCAACTGAATATACCAGTGGCCAGATTAAGAAAGTAATTAAAGTGATTAATAATAAATAACAAAAGGGCTCCATTATGGGAGAAGCAAACGTAGAGCAACATATCATTGCAGATAAAACGCTTATCAGAACGGCACAGATTACATCGTGGATACTAACTCCGTTTTCTATCCCTTTTCTGGCTTTTCTGGTATTGTTCTTATTCTCTTACCTTCGTATCATGCCCTTGCAGTACAAACTCATTGTATTGGGAATAGTGTATTGTTTCACTATACTGATGCCAACCATCACCATTTTCCTGTTTCGCAAAATCAATGGTTTTGCCCTGCAGGAATTGAGTGAACGAAAAAAACGATATATTCCTTTTACACTTACCATTATCTCTTATGTATTTTGTCTGCTCATGATGCACAAGCTGAATATTCCCTGGTATATGACCGGTATTATACTGTCTGCACTGGTGGTTCAGATCATCTGTATCATTGTAAATCTGAAATGGAAACTCAGTGAACACATGGCTGGCATAGGAGGTATTATCGGCGGTTTGATTTCATTCAGTGAATTGTTTGGCTATAATCCTGTCTGGTGGCTATGCCTGTTTATTCTGGTAGCCGGTGTATTAGGTTCGGCACGAATTATTCTGAGACATCATTCTCTGGGTGAAGTGCTTTCCGGTTTTGGTGTAGGTTTCATCTGTGCACTATTGGTACTACATCCATTAAGTAATGTATTATTCCGTATATTTTTATTTTAACATGAATATAAACCCCTAAAAACTAATTATTATGAACTTCCCACAAAATTTGAAGTACACCAATGAGCACGAATGGATTCGTGTAGAAGGAGATATGGCTTATGTAGGTATCACTGATTATGCTCAGGAACAATTGGGTGATATTGTATTTGTCGATATCCCCACAGTAGGTGAATCACTGGAAGCAAATGAAACTTTCGGAACGATTGAAGTGGTGAAAACCATCTCTGACCTCTTTCTGCCGGTAGCAGGTGAAGTAATAGAACAGAATGAGAGCCTTGAAGAAAATCCTGAACTGGTCAATAAAGATCCATATGGTGAAGGATGGCTTATCAAGATGAAACCTGCCAATCTAAAAGATATTGAAAACCTGCTCGATGCTGAAGCATATAAAGCAGTGATTAACGATTAGTGAATAGTGATTAGTGATCATCGTACCACTAAATAGTAAATAGTAAATTGTAAATAAAATCATGACCCCAATTGTAAGTATCATCATGGGTAGCACTTCTGACCTTCCTGTAATGGAAAAGGCAGCACAGTTACTCAATGATTTGCACGTACCATTCGAAATAAACGCTCTTTCTGCTCACCGCACTCCGGAAGCAGTAGAGGAGTTTGCTAAAAATGCCCGTTCACGCGGTATTAAAGTTATTATTGCTGCTGCCGGTATGGCTGCTGCCCTACCAGGTGTAATCGCTGCCAACACTACCCTACCTGTAATCGGAGTACCCATTAAAGGTTCTGTTCTGGACGGTGTTGATGCCTTGTATTCTATCATCCAGATGCCTCCCGGGATACCTGTAGCTACAGTAGCTATCAACGGAGCAATGAATGCCGCTATCCTGGCAATACAAATGCTGGCATTGAGCAATACTGAACTGGCTGATACATTTGCAGCTTACAAAGAAGGTTTGAAGAAAAAAATTGTAAAAGCTAACGAGGAGCTTAAAGAGGTTAAGTTTGAATATAAAACCAATTAGATTTACGATTGGACGATTTACGATTGAAGATGCTAACAAGATGATTAACGCTTCGTCTAATCAGCAGAAGTATCTTCAATCGTAAATTGTAAATCGTCTAATCGTAAATCGTCTAATCGTAAATAAAATCGTGGATTTATTCAATTACTCCCGGAGAGAAACATCAGAAGTAAATATTGGGGCTGTTCCATTGGGCGGCCTTAACCCTATCCGTATCCAGTCGATGACTAATACATCAACTCAGGATACAGAAGCTTGTGTAGAACAGGCGAAACGTATTGTAGATGCAGGTGGCGAGTATGTACGCCTTACAACACAGGGTATCAAGGAGGCTGAGAACCTGATGAATATCAACATCGGCCTACGTAGCCAGGGATATATGGTACCACTTGTTGCCGATGTACACTTCAATCCCAAAGTGGCTGATGTGGCAGCACAAAATGCCGAAAAAGTACGTATTAATCCGGGAAACTATGTAGATCCGGGACGTACCTTCAAGCAATTGGAATATACGGATGAGGAATACGCGCAAGAATTACAAAAAATTCGTGACCGCTTCATTCCTTTTCTGAATATCTGCAAAGAGAACCACACTGCAATCCGTATCGGAGTAAATCACGGTTCATTATCCGACCGTATCATGTCTCGCTACGGTGACACTCCCGAAGGGATGGTGGAATCATGTATGGAGTTCCTGCGTATCTGCATAGACGAAAAATTTAAGGATGTAGTAATTTCAATCAAAGCCTCCAACACGGTTGTAATGGTAAAAACAGTTCGTCTGTTGGTAGCCGTAATGGAAAAGGAAGGGATGGAATTTCCTCTGCATCTGGGAGTTACGGAAGCCGGAGACGGAGAAGACGGACGTATCAAATCGGCATTGGGAATAGGAGCATTGCTGGCAGATGGATTGGGAGATACCATCCGTGTCTCTTTAAGTGAAGAACCAGAAGCAGAAATTCCTGTAGCACGTAAGTTAGTAGATTACATCCTTACCCGCCAAGACCATCCTTATATCCCCGGAATAGAAACACCTGAATTCAATTACCTCTCTCCTACCCGCCGGAAAACGAATGCCATCCGAAATATTGGTGGAAACAATCTTCCTGTTGTCCTTGCCGACCGCATGGACGGAAAGACAGAGGTCAATCCGCAATTTATACCCGATTATATTTATGCAGGAAGAGAACTTCCCGCCATACGGGAAGCCAATGTTGAATATATCCTTGATGCCGATGTATGGGCAGGAGAAAAAGGCACATGGCCGGCATTCAATTACTCTCAGCTTCCACTGATGGGCATGTGCCAGGCAGAACTAAAATTCTTATTCATGCCGTATATGGCACAGACAGATGAGGTGATTGCCTGTCTCAAAACACACCCGGAAGTGGTTATTATTTCTCAAAGCAATCATCCGAATCGTATTGGAGAGCACCGTGCTTTGGTACACCAGTTGATGTCTGAAGGATTGAAGAACCCGGTTATCTTCTTTCAGCATTACCAGGAAGAGGATGCGGAAGATTTGCAAATCAAAGCTGCTGCTGATATGGGGGCATTGATATTTGATGGCTTGTGTGATGGTATCTTTCTGTTCAATCAGGGATTACTTTCTCATGCCATCGTAGATGCTACCGCTTTCGGCATTCTGCAAGCCGGACGTATCCGTACCTCCAAAACCGAATATATTTCTTGTCCGGGTTGTGGACGAACGTTGTTCAACCTACAAAGCACTATTGCCCGTATCAAAGAAGCGACTTCTCACTTGAAAGGATTGAAAATAGGTATTATGGGATGCATTGTGAATGGCCCCGGAGAAATGGCAGATGCTGACTATGGATATGTAGGTGCCGGACGTGGCAAAGTCAGCCTCTACAAACAGAAGGAATGTATAGAAAAAAATATTCCGGAAGAAGAAGCTGTAGAGAAGTTGATTGAACTAATTAAGGCGAACGGAGATTATACTGAGCAAAAATAAATCTATTTACGATTAGACGATTTACGATGTATGATTGGGACCACTCTGTCTCTAACATTGCTGAAACAGGCTTTTAAAGAGTAACTTCAATCGTAAATCGTCTAATCGTAAATAGATTCATTATTCATTCCATCGATATATTATCTTTTTTTCTTCTGCCTAAATAACCAGTCCATAAATTCCGGATAATTGAATGCCGGATTCCAACTACCGTGATCACAGCCGGGAAACTCAATGTATTCTACATCAACCCCTGCCGCTTTCAATGCCCTATAGGCCACACGTGATCCTTCTACCGTCACTACATTATCCGCATCTCCATGAAAAATACGAAACTTTACTCCCTTAACATCTGCTAACCGGGATGGATTCACTGTTCCACAAATAGGAATTGCTGCTGCAAAAAGTTCCGGAAAACGGATAATCATATCATAGGTACCCATTCCCCCCATTGAAAGGCCAATAATATAAACACGATTCGTATCTATCTGCGGCATACCAAGATAGACATCCAACAGTTCCTTTAACGAGCTAAAAACAGGAGATATCTCTTGTCCGACAGGCATATCCGACGGAACGAACGAGACAGGACGAGAAGTATATGCCCAGTAAGCATCTATCGGACACTGAGGGATTAACACAAAAGCCGGATACTTCTCACGATTTACCGGATTAAGAAACATCTGGCCTCCATGAACCAATTGCTTTTCATTATCACCGCCCCGTTCTCCTGCACCATGTAAAAAAAGAACAAGTGGATACTTCTTTCCTGTTTTCTCTTTTTCCGGACGAAGTAAACGGTATTTTAATGAATCACCCCGGGAAGAGATAAACACTTCTTTCTGATAAACCTCCTGCGCAGAAACAGAAATAGTCAATAGAAACAATAAACAAAAACTAATAATCTTTTTCATATCCTATTTACACCATCATTCTTTAAAATATAAAGATACATTCTATTTATCAAACAATCTCATTTATAAGCACCACTCTCTACAAAAAAGGGAACACATGACCTGCGTTCCCCTCTCAATATGATAAAATATAAATCTACTTATTCTCAGTCGTTGTCACACTCAATATCTGTTGATAACGCTCCGGATTCGTTAAAATCTTCACAGCCTCATCCAATTCATTATCGCCTTTCAACTGCTGGATAATCGCACCACGCTGATAATAATAACGCTTAATAATTTCCTCAGCAATCATTGCCTTAATGTCTTTAGAGAAATAATCAAGATCACGATCCAGGTTATGAGTCAACTTATTTTCCAATGCTTTAAATTCATCGGAAGCCTCTTTCATGTATCCTTCAAACTCGGCAGCCTCTTTCAGAGTCTTTAATATCTTCTCACTCTGTTGGTCATACTTGAAATCTGCACCCTTCACTTTATTCTTGAAATCTGTATAGTCAGCATCTGTCAATTCAAACTTTTCTGCCGAAGCAACAACAGGGTGTTTCAAACAGTAGTCTGTTGCATAATCAAATATCAAATTATCACGAACCAAATAGTATAGAATATTGGGCAACCGTTCCTGCTTTACTTCGATATCGGGAGAAACACCACCCCCATCACGAACTTCACGTCCGGCGGCGGTATGGAAAACAGTTGTCAAACTATCAGGAATACGTGCCACACTACCATCTTCATTACGATGCGCATAATCAATAGCCTGTACACAACGTCCACTTGGAATGTAGTATTTAGAGGTAGTAATCTTCAAATTACCTCCATAAGGTAAAGAACGGGGTACTTGCACCAAGCCTTTTCCATAAGTACGGTTACCTACAATCACAGCCCGATCAAGATCTTGCAATGACCCGGAAAGAATCTCCGACGAAGAAGCCGTACCACTATTTACCAACACAGCAATCGGAATATCCGTATCCAATGGTTCACGCAGGGTTTTGTAAGTATTACTGGCCTGCTTTATCTTACCTTTCGTTGTTACAATCGTCTTGCCCCGTGGCACAAAAAAGTTCACTATTTCCACAGCTTGGTCAAGTAGTCCACCACCATTATTGCGCAAGTCTATTACCAGCGACGTAGCACCTTGTTTTTTCAAATCCAGGAAAGCCTTTTTAAAATCTTTGGAAGGACTTCCCGAAAAGCTACTAAGGTTTATATAACCAACCTGGCCCTCCATTATTCCATAATAAGGAATGGTAGGCATCTGAATAGAACGGCGTACAATTGTAAATTCCAACGGCTCTTTCACACCGGGGCGTTGTATCTTCAGTTTGAAACTGGTACCCACCTGCCCCCGAAGTAATGTACTCACATCCGAATTGTTCTTCAAATCTTTTCCATCAATTTCCAACAATATATCACCGGCTTTCAAACCGCTTTCTGCTGCCGGCATTCCTTCGTAAGGTTCAGCAATGACAGTATACTGGAGTTTCGGATTATATCTGATCAAAGAACCAATACCTCCATAAGAGCCCTTGACCATCATCTCCAGTTCGTCCTGATCGTTTTCCGGATAATATACTGTATAAGGATCAAGTGAATACAGCATATTGTCAATCCCCTCACGAATCGTTTTATTCGGATCAATGGTATCCACATAAAACATATCCAGCTCTTTTACAATCGCATTGAATATGTCGAGATTCTTAGCGATCTGGAAATTGCGGTCGTCTCCTTTTTTGAAACTAAAGAATGCTACAGCAATCAGCACAATCACTGCAATGATACCATTCTGCCTATTTAGAAACTTTTTCATACACTTTTAGTTAAAATGAGTCGTAAATGTAACTCATTACCTGCTTATTCAGACAGAACTTCGTTAATATTTAACTTTATTTCATCCCAACGTTCTTTTGAGATAGTGGTTCCGATAACCTGTATAACATTTCCAGAAAGAATGGAACCTATCTTAGCACACTTTTCCAATGAATAACCGCAAGTAAGCCCATATAAGAATCCTGCTGCAAAATAATCACCGGCGCCTGTGGTGTCTATCACTTTATTTACCGGAATAGCCGATACTCTGACTTCTTCCGTACCTTTACGAATTAGCGAACCTTTACATCCTATTTTCACAATAGCAATACTGCATAGCTTACCGATGATTTCCAAAGCCTCTTCAGGTTCTTTACCTGTGAATGCCTTGGCCTCTTCCTCATTAGCAAATACAATATCTACATATTTACTTATCAATAAAGAAAAGAATTCCTTATCTTCCTCCACGATATTATAACTGGCCATATCGAGACAAATTTGCAATCCGGCTTCCTTTGCCAATTTAATGGCACGGAGAATCATATCATGGTCTTGCACCAGGTATCCTTCAATATACAGATAAGCATACCCCTTGAACATATCCAGTGATAAATCTTCAGCTCTCAACGCAGAAGCAGCTCCCAAATATGTCCCAAAAGTACGTTCGCCATCCGAAGAAATAAAAGTAGATGCCACTCCCGAAGGTAAATCAGAAAGGAGCAAATTGTCTTCAATATTGTTTTTCTGGAGATTTTCGCGGAAAAAGTTTCCATAATTATCATTTCCCACTTTTCCTATAAAACCGGTAGCAGCTCCAAGGCAAGAGAGTCCAAGAATAGTATTTCCAGCCGATCCTCCGGTTGCAAGAAGGGTCTTCATGTTACTAAATTTCTCGTTAATCTGTTGTAACTTAGCGTCATCGATGAGTTGCATGCTCCCCTTTGGCAAACCCATTTCATCAAGAATAGTGTCATCTTTCAGAGTTGCAAGTACGTCTACAAGGGCGTTGCCCAAACCAATTATTTTGTCCATTTTGATATTTTTTTTGCAAAGATATTGCATATTTCAAAATATCCTATTACTTTTGCATCGCAATTGAGAAAAACATTCTTCCTTAGCTCAGTCGGTTAGAGCATCTGACTGTTAATCAGAGGGTCCTTGGTTCAAGTCCAAGAGG
>NZ_CATJGZ010000056.1:0-101897 GCF_949740115.1 Bacteroides sp. 41_26 | reverse complement strand
GAACTTGCGACCACACGCCCCCCAGACGCGTACTCTACCGGGCTGAGCTACATCCCGAATTGCGGATGCAAAAGTAGTGCTTTATTTTGAAATAGCAAGGGAATCGAATAAATTATTTTATTTCAAGTCTATTGTGTGTTGAAAATGAGTCAATTGCTAAAGTATAAAGGAGTTGCTAAAAAAACTGTAGTATGTTTCTTTATAAAACTTTAAAGGGTTCCAGTTTGTTTATGAAAGAATCTAAATAGCGTGGACTTTTTTTCTGTAATATAATACCAAGATTCCGGTCTTTGCTATATAAAAGTTGCTTATATTATATTTTTGTGCATTAATACATAATCGGCAAATGACAAACAAAATAAAAAAAGAGATATTAGAGATTAATGCTTTTGGTGAAGAATTCAGAATTTGTAGAAATTTGAAATATCTTCCTTTGACTACTTATCCCTCTTATACCCAGATAGGGCTGATCGTTTTTTGTTTGAAGGGCAGCGCACGTATTAATATACATGATAATGAACATTTATTGTCTGAAAATCAATTGGCTGTTTTTTTTCCGGGGCAACTTATTTCATGTACAGATATTAGTGATGACTTTTTAACGCTTACTCTCAATCTTTCGTCCACTTTTTATGATGATATTCTAAGTGGGATGCGCCGTTTTTCTCCTCATTTTTTTGTGTATATGAGAAGCCATTTCTGGTTTCCTTTAAATGAACGTGAGGTTGCTGGCTTTTATGGCTATTTTAACTTAATTTCTGATCGGGTAAAGCGGGAACAGTTTGCCTATCGGAGAGAGGCATTGATACATTTGTTGAGGTTCTTTTATCTTGATTTGTATAATACCTATCTTGATAGTTCCTTATTGATGGGAGGAACAAAGCCGGATGCCCGTAAAGAAGAATTGGCTAATCAGTTCTTTAAACTGATTATGTTATATTATAAGGAGAATAGAGAGGTGGCTTTTTATGCTGATAAACTATGCATAACTTCTAAATACCTGTCAGCGGTTATTAAAGAAGTGAGCGGGAAAACGGCTAAAGATTGGATAATTGAGTATATGGTTTTAGAGATTAAAGCTTTGCTTAAGAATTCAACTTTAAATATTCAGCAAATTGCTATTAAGACAAATTTTGCAAATCAGTCGTCACTGGGACGTTTTTTCAGGAAACATACCGGAATGTCACTTTTAGAGTATAGAATGCAGAAATGAAACAAACAAGAGATAATTTTATGTTAAAACGAAGATTTGTATATACAATTGTACTTCTACACTTCTTCCTCCTCAATTCATTTGCGGTAGGTTCGCTTGTGAAAGAGGAATGTATCCTTTTTATCAATGCTAATTCGGCTCTTTCGCCTTTAAGCAATCACATTATTAGTGAACTTATATATAAATTGCCTGTCGAATATAAAGGTATGACTATAGCATCTGAAAACCTTAATTTGATGCGGATATATGATGAACAACGGATGGATACAATCCGAAGGGATTTGTTTGCTAAATATGAAAACAGTAATCCGAGACTTATTATTATTATGGGGGGGAATACATGGGCCCTGATTCATAAAGAGTTGGAGGAGCGGTGGAAAGATACACCGGTTATTTTGTTTACAGAGAAAAACTACATCGGTCCTGTTGATGCTTATTTGCAGAAGACATCTATAACCCGTGAAGAACAAATACCAATACGAAATATTATAAAAGGGCGTAATATAACTTTAGTTTATGCACCGTTTTATGTAAAAGAAACAATTGATTTGATGTATCAGCAGATACCGAATATGAATAAGCTGATCTTTATATCAGATCGTAGATGGTTTAGTGTTCAAAATCGGCAGGAGGTAGCAGAAACTGTGGTGAAATATTTTCCGGATTTGCGATTACGCTTTTTTACTGAAGGACAGGAAAATATAAAAGAGGTAATTGATTCTCTCAAACAAGCTGATAAAAATACGGGAATATTATATTCGGCATGGGAAAACTATGATTCGTCTTCCGCTGATGTGGCGTTGTTACCACGTACCTATAAGAGGATAAATCAATATTCTGCACAACCGATATTTACATTGACTGATATGATTGGGCAGACTGGTTTGTTAGGCGGTTATTTTTCTTTGTCGAAAGATATCAGCAAAGCCATAGCCAATATTAGTCATAAGATATTAAGTGGAGTAAAGGCATCTGATATACCTGCAACGAAGGTTTATGCCGGGCCGGTTTTCAATTATGAAGAATTGCTTAGAGCTAGTTTATATCCTGACCTTTGCCCTCCGAACACGTTTTTTTATTACAAGCCTGTGAGTTTTATCGAGAAGAATAAATATATCTTGGCTACTATATTGCTGTGTGTACTTTTTGGAATAATTATCTTATTAGTACGTATCTATTTTCTGAGTAATATTCGTAAAATGCAATCAAAGCAGATTCAGCTGATGAGCAATTACAATAATTTGTTCAATGACATGCCTGTTCTTTATCTGAGGTGCAGATTGATAAAAGGAGAAGATGGGAAAGTTGATGATTATGTAATTAGCGACGTTAATCCAAGTTTTGAAAGACATTTTTATAAGAAAGAAGATGCTTTAAACAAACGGGGGAGTGTATTGAATAGTTCAGAGGTTTTTGCCAAACTAAAAGAATATATGGGGATGGCCGATCGGGAACAAAAACCAGTATCTTTTTCAATGCATGCGATGAATGGGCATAACTATGATGTACTTGTTATGGTTTCCAATCTTCCGGAAGTGGTTAATGTTTTCTGCATGGATACTACAGAACTAATTCATACACGCCAATCCTTACGAACGATTAATCATAAATTGTCTATGGCACTTGGTATTGCTGATATTACTCCTTGGAAATGGAGCTTGAAGGAGGATAATGTTTGGTTTGATAAAAGTAAGCTAATTGAAGACGATGAAAGATTTGTTGTGAAAGAAGGAGCTTTTGCTGTTCCTGTTTCACAAATTATGAAAAGTATTCATAGTGAGGATATAAAACGTGTGAAGAAGTTGTTTCAGGAACTGAAGGATGGTAAAAGAGAAAAAGTGAATGAACAGTTTCGCGTTTTTGCAGCTTCAAAAGGAGACTATGACTGGGTAGAAACGTGGGCTGTAGTTGATGAGGTGGATAAAGAGGGGCAACCACTTGCTCTTATCGGTTCTGTTTTGGTTATTACTGACAGAAAGAAGATGGAGCAAGAACTCATTGTTGCAAAGGAAAAAGCTGAAGAGGCAAACCGGCTTAAGTCGGCATTTATTGCTAATATAAGCCATGAAATACGTACTCCGTTAAATGCTATTATTGGATTTTCCAGCATACTCGATACCGTTCAAACGGAGAAAGAACGTAAGGAGTATTTACGTATCATAGAGCACAATAATCAATTGTTGCTTCAATTGGTTAATGATATTATTGATCTGTCGAAGATTGAGGCAGGAGCATTGGAACTTGTAACTTCTAATGTCTATCTGGATGACATGATGAGAGAGTTGGAAAGAGCTTTTCGTCCGAAAGCTAATACTGCTCATTTATCATTGAAATTTGATGACCAGCATGCCGAGTGTTATGTTAATGCAGATCGTAACAGGCTGATACAGGTATTGAATAATTTAATCTCGAATGCGATTAAGTTCACTGCTGAAGGAAGTGTGCATTTTGGTTTTTCCCGGTTAGATAATGGTATGCTTCGTTTTTACGTCACTGATACCGGACATGGCATCCCGAAAGAATATCAAAAAAAGATATTCGGACGCTTTGTGAAACTGAATAGTTTTGTTCAGGGTATTGGACTGGGACTCTCAATAGGTGAAACGATTGTGAAATGTATGGGAGGTGAAATTGGAGTTGAATCAAAAGAGGGTAAGGGGGCCACTTTCTGGTTTACAATACCCTATCAAGAGGTAAATTTGCAGTAGAAAGAGTAAACTACTGCAAACTTACTTATACATTAAATTTATATTCCCATACATTCCCGATAGAAATCGAACATCTCAAAGATCAGATCTTTATCAGCAGTTTGGTTAATGCTGATATCTCCGATATCTTTCAGCAAAGTAAAGTTAATTACTCCCGCTTTGTTCTTTTTATCGTGTAACATGAAAGCGTAAAGTTGTTCGTATTGTTTACAGTCGAAAGCGAAAATGCCATAGTTCTCCTTTATAAACTGTATGGTTTGTCGCATCTTGTCTTTGGGAAATCCGGCTTTAAGGTGTGACAGATACAGTTCGCAGACAATTCCCCATGCCACAGCATATCCGTGAAGAACAGGACGGTTTTCTGCGAGTGCCAGACTTTCAAATGCGTGTCCTACGGTGTGTCCCAGGTTCAATGCTTTACGTATACCATGTTCAAAGGGATCTTGTTCAACAATATTCTCTTTTACCTGTACAGATTGTCCTACAAGCTGTTTCAGATAGCTGTAATCAATACTTTCTGTATTAAAATTGAGCAATTCTGTCCAGTGAGCTGTATTGCTGATGAGTCCGTGTTTCAACATCTCCGCATAGCCAGAGAAAAAGTTTTGAGTGTCCAGGCTCCGAAGGAATTCTGTTTCGACCAGTACGCAGTTTGCAGGAGCAAATACGCCAACTTCGTTTTTTAGTCCGTTGAAGTTAATCCCGGTTTTCCCTCCAACAGATGCATCTACCATCGCTAATAATGTAGTAGGAACATTAATGTAGGCAAATCCTCTCTTGAAAGTGGCGGCGGCAAAACCTCCCAGGTCTGTTATCATTCCTCCCCCTAAATTAATGAGCAGCGAATGCCGGGTAGCTCCCTTATCACTCAGCACTTGCCATACGGAAGCCAGGGTCTCCAGCGTTTTGTGTATATCACCCGCTCCAATTGTTATTTCGATTGCATCTTTCAGATAAGATACTTCCTTCATTTGAGGCATACAAAGTCGGTGAGTATGTTCATCAGTCAGGATGAACAGGCGGTCGTACGGGCACCTTTCTATGGCCTGACCAAGACTCAACTCCAGATTCTTACATAGGATAACTTCTTGCTTACTCATAATTCAATTTGCTTTTTCTACTGCAAAAGTATATAAAATATCTTTTTTTGCTTACTTTTGTCTCATTAAAACGTCAAATCAATGAAAGCATTACTACCTGTCTATTGCCGTCCTCTGGGATATGTAATCCTGGTCTTCGCTCTTTTTATCCCTTTTATTCTCGTGATGATGGGAAAAGTGACTGATACTAATCTTCTGTTTTACAAGGAATGTACTAAGCTCCTGATGATAGTGGGTGCATTGATGATTATTTTTGCTTTATCCAAAAGTGAGAGTCGTGAGACGGAGCAAATACGTAACTCTGCTACACGTAATGCTATCTTTCTTACCGTATTGTTTGTTTTTGGCGGAATGCTTTATCGGGTAGCTACCGGAGACTTAATAACGGTAGATACTTCTTCCTTTTTGACTTTCCTCATTATGAATGTTCTTTGCCTTGAATTCGGGATGAAAAAGGCAATGGTAGATAAAATATTTAAAAGATAATTGTAGTCTCATTAAACCTTTTGCGTTGCCAATTGTCAAAAAAGCAATTGTTATTATTACAAACGCATAGGCTGATGAAAAAATTATCTATCTGGATGGTACTGTTGCTGCTATGTACCCTCTCCTCATTTGCACAAAACAAAATTATCACTGTCTCCGGACGTGTGATTGAAGAAGACACGAAAGAACCTGTCGAGATGGCAACGGTTCAATTACTTGCTCTACCTGATAGTACTCAGGCAGCGGGCATTACTACACAGAAACAGGGTGCTTTCACATTACCCAAGGTGAAAGCCGGAAAGTATGTATTGAGAATCTCTTACATTGGATTTATTACTCAGGAACTTCCTCTCCAGCTATCGGATAAGGCACCAGCAAAGAATGTGGGTACTATAACGTTGCATCCCGATGCGGTGATGTTGAGCGAAGCTGTTATTACGGCAGAAGCTCCTCCTGTGGTAGTGAAAGCAGATACTACCGAATATAATGCTTCGGCCTATCGTGTGGCAGAAGGAGCTATGTTGGAAGAACTGGTCAAGAAGATACCGGGGGCTGAAGTGGATAAAGATGGTAAGATTACTCTTAATGGTAAAGAAATTAAGAAGATCATGGTGGATGGGAAAGAATTTTTCTCGGATGATCCAAGTGTCTCTATGAAGAATCTACCCGCTAATATGGTTGAAAAGGTGAAAGCTTATGACAAGAAGAGTGATATGGCTCGTATTACCGGAATTGATGATGGTGAAGAAGAAGCCGTACTTGACCTTACCGTAAAGAAAGGAATGAAAAAAGGTTGGATTGGAAACCTTATAGCCGGTTATGGTAGCGAAGAACGTTATGAAGCAGGAGCAATGGTCAGCCGGTTCAAAGATGATGCAAGTATCTCTATCATTGGTTCGGCCAATAATACGAATAACAAAGGATTTTCTGAGTTTGGCGATGCCGGTGCGGGACTGAGCGGAGGGAATGCCGGTTCGGGTATTACTACTGCACGTTCGTTGGGTATTAATTTTGCTAAAGATACGAAGAAGGTACAGGTGGGAGGTAATGTGCAGTATGGTTACTCTGATAACGATGCTCGTCGGAAGACATCTACGGAAACATTCCTTGGAGAGCAGTCTTCATATGGTGCCAGCGAAAATACTTCCCGACGTAAACGTCATGATGTACGTGCTGACTTTCGTCTGGAATGGCGTCCGGATACATTGACCACTATTATCTTTCGTCCTAATGCGAGCTATTCTAAAACTGATTCGGAAAGTGCTTCAGGATCGGATACTTGGAACAATGTACATGATCCGGTGAACGCTAAGATAGCTTCTTCCTCTTCACATAGCGATAACTATTCACTGAATGGAAGTTTGATGATGTTTCGTCGCTTAAACAATAAAGGAAGAAACCTGTATGTAGGCGCTCGCTTTGGTTATAGCGATGGCGAAACGGACAGCTACTCAGAATCGCGTACAGAATTCTTTGAACTGGATAGTGTTTCAGATATTGCCCGATATACGAATCGTACGAGTGACAGTCGTAACTGGAGTGTATCTGCTTCTTATACCGAACCTGTATTTAAGAATCACTTCCTACAGTTTCGGTATGAATTCTCTCATCGCAAACAGTTGGCCCAATCTTTAGTTTATGATAGTATTAATGTTTATCCCTATCCGGAGTATCTGGAACGGGGATATGATAACAACTTGAGTACCCGTGTAGAAAACTTTTATGATACACATACTGCCAATATCTCGCTGCGTGGTATTCATCCGAAAATGATGTATAGTGCCGGTGTTGGGCTTACTCCCCAATCTTCATTGAGTGAAACAACTATCGGCCCAAATTCAGACAAACATTTACCTCAGCAAGATGTGCTGAATTGGGCTCCTTCTGTTATGTTCCGTTATATGTTCACAAAACAGCATGTGCTCACATTCCGTTATCGCGGTCGGAGTAATACTCCTGATATCGAAGATTTGCAGGAAGTAATTGATATCACCGATCCGATGAATTTACGCTATGGTAACCCGAACTTAAAACCTTCATTCAGCAATAACTTTATGTTGTACTATAATAAGTTCACTCCGGAAACAATGCGTAGTTTTAATCTTAATTTATCTTATTCTAATACGCTTAATTCTGTGGCTAACAAGATGACATATGATCCTCAGACTGGTGCTCGTACTTATAGGAAAGAAAATGTGAATGGTAACTGGAATACCCGGGGATATTTTTCGTTTAATACTCCATTGAAGAATAAAAAGTTTATTATATCTACCAATACGAATGCCCGTTTTAGTGATGCAGTCAGCTATACTACTGTGGGAAAAAGTAAAGATGCGAATCAGGAGCTAAGTACTACACACAACTTTGGAGCCGGACAGCGTTTGAATGGTAGTTATCGTTCCGATCTTTTTGATGTGTCACTCAATGGATCGGTTAATTACAATCTGGTGCGCAACAGCAAGCAAGAGAATAGTAATCGTGAAACATTTGATTACTATGTGGGAGGGGATACCAATATAAATCTTCCTTGGGAAATTCATATCTCAACTGATATTAATTGCCGTTTTAAGGATGGATATACCGGAGGATTCAATGACAACGAGCTTATCTGGAATGCACAAATCTCTAAGAACTTTCTTAAGAATAATTCAGCAACGCTTCGGTTTAAAATATACGATATATTGAAACAGCAAAGTAACTTAAGCCGTTCTATCAGTGAAACACAGATGAGTGATACGGAATACAATACATTGGGCAGTTATTTTATGGTGCACTTTGTTTACCGGTTCAATACACTTGGTGGTAAAGCTGCCGGACGGCGTGGTCCGGGTATGGGACCTGGTGGTGGCAGAGGTCATGGCGGAGGCTATGGTGGAGGGCGCCCCCGTTTCTAAGTTCACAGTAATTGTATAGAGAAAAAAGGTTCATGGTCCTATTATAGGACCATGAACCTTTTTTCTCTATACAATGCCAGTTTTTCTTTTCAAGATGTCCTCCTTTCCCTAGTGAGGAACGATGTACGAGATGTACATCTCGTGCAGTACCAGATGCACATGTGGAGCTGCTCAACATGTGCATCTCATACAGTACGACATGTACATCTCGTACATCGTTCCTTTATGGCTTCTTATCTGTTTGATTATAGCTTCCATTCCCGAAGTCTTAGTTGAATCTAATCTAATGAATCATATACTTTGATATACCAATCCTTTTCTCTACATTTGCTACTATGATTGATTGGAATCTTATATTCAGCCAAATAGCAACAGTGGCTTTCGATATCGTCTATTTCGGAGCCATTATCGGTACGATTATTGTTGTAATACTCGACAATCGTAACCCGGTAAAGACTATGGCCTGGATATTGGTCTTGATGTTCCTTCCTATCGTAGGTCTGGTTTTTTATTTCTTCTTCGGGCGTAGTCAACGCCGTGAACGTATCATTGGAAAGAAAAGTTATGGACGGCTTCTGAAAAAGCCGATGGCAGAATATCTGGCACAGGATCCCTCTATATTACCAGCTGAGTATGATCGTCTCATTAAATTGTTTCAACATACCAATCAGGCTCTTCCTTTTGAAGGAAACCGGGTGGAGGTATTTACCGGCGGATATTCTAAACTCCAGGCTCTGTTGCGCGAGTTGCAGAAGGCTCGGCGGCACATTCATATGGAGTATTACATTTTTGAAGATGATTCAATCGGACGTTTGGTGAGAGATGTACTGATAGAAAAGGCGCGTGCCGGAGTGGAAGTACGGGTGATATATGATGATGTGGGATGCTGGCATGTACCGCATACTTTTTTTGAAGTGATGAGAGAGGCTGGTATTGAAGTGCGTAGTTTCCTGAAAGTACGGTTCCCGTTATTTACGAGCAGAGTGAACTATCGGAATCATCGGAAAATAGTAGTCATTGACGGTGTGGTCGGCTTTGTCGGAGGTATGAATTTGGCCGAGCGTTATATGCGGGGATTGTCCTGGGGAATTTGGCGGGATACTCACATAATGCTTCAGGGAAAAGCTGTGCATGGCTTACAAAGTGCCTTTTTGCTCGATTGGTATTTTGTGGATCGTACGCTTATTACTGCCTCCCGGTATTTTCCGAAAATAGATTCATATGGTGACTCATTGGTACAGATTGTGACGAGTGAGCCTGTGGGTCCTTGGAAAGAGATTATGCAAGGATTGACGATGGCCATTTCGGGTGCAAAAAGGTATTTCTATATGCAGACTCCGTATTTTCTTCCTACCGAGCAAATATTGGCAGCTATGCAAACAGCTGCATTGTCCGGCGTAGATGTCCGCTTGATGTTACCTGAGCATGCTGATAACCGGATTACCCATTTAGGATCTCGCTCTTATTTGGCAGATGTGCTTCAGGCGGGAGTAAAAGTCTACTTCTATAAAAAAGGTTTTTTACATTCTAAATTAATGGTGTCAGATGATATGCTTTCTACGGTTGGATCTACCAATCTGGATTTTCGTAGTTTTGAACATAATTTTGAGGTAAATGCTTTTATGTATGATATGGAGACTGCTTTACAGATGAAGGAGATATTCATGACTGATCAAAGAGAAAGTACTCAGGTATTCCTTAAAAACTGGGTGAAACGTCCTTGGCCTCAGAAAGCATTAGAGTCAGTAGTGCGATTGCTTGCTCCCTTACTTTAATATACACTGTCTCTTCTTTTAGGCTCATCCGACAAATGTATCGTTTGTTAATATTGTTAATTGTCTTTTTAACCATTAGAGGGCTGTTTTGCAAGAGTGTACACTTTAGTATGTCAAGATTGTACACTCTTGTATGACAAAAGTGTACAATTAACACTCGGATAAGTGTACAGTCTTACCGATCATTAAAGTATAGGATTATATTCGCTATAAATCAGGATGTTACATCGGATTAAGTGTCCCTGTCCTAATCTTACATGTATTCTTTAAAAAAACGTGTAATTACTTTTTTGACAACTATGCATTTGTCGTACAAACCTTCTTTTTACTGTATAACCTTACCGCCTTAAAACTTTATTTTGCTTTTATCTGAAAAAAGAGAAGTTTACGCTTCCGTATACTCTTCTTTCTATAAAATGCGGATTATCCTCAAAGTTGTTCTGTTTACCATGTTCCAATACAAATAACCCTCCTTCTTTCAGAAGATTATTTTTAAATATCAATTCGGGTATGGTTTCCAGCTCTTTCAAATCATAAGGGGGGTCGGCGAAGATAAAATCAAACTGTTCTCGTGCTCCGTTGATGAATTTAAATACGTCACCACGGATGGGGATACATTTATCTGTCTGCACTTCTTGCATTATTTTGCAGATAAAGGAATGATGATCACGATCCTTCTCTATACTGATCACCCGGTCACATCCCCGTGATACTAATTCTATACTGATACTGCCTGTTCCGGCAAACAAGTCAAGAGCAGTTATTCCTTCTTCAAAATCAATGTAATTGGATAGTACATTGAATAAATTCTCTTTAGCAAAGTCTGTTGTGGGGCGTGCCTTGAACGTACGTGGTACGTCAAATCTTCTTCTTTTATATATTCCGCTGATTACTCGCATGTTAATAGGGCTTGCATATCAATATTAGTTTCAGGACTCATTATGAATGTCTGAAGAATGTATTTTCGTAATTCTTTTATTAGTATTTCTTTATCTGCCAGAATACCGGTAAGATGAAGTTCATCCCGTTCCTGATTAAAATCCAGCTGTTTCCAGGCATAAAGTAAATAATAAATGCGATCGGAAGTACGTTTACATTCAAAGGAGTTAACCAGTAGCAGATGTCCACGTTCATAACAAAACAAATCAATAGCATCTTTACGCAAGGATACATACATTTTTTTACTATTGCCCAACCGGCTTTTGGTTGAAAAGTACTCACTCAATGGACTGGCTTGTGAATAAAATCGTGCTTCGGGATATTGCTCTTTAAGGAATAGAAAAGCACTTTTATCCATTCCGAAAATAATTGTTATATTATTTCTTGGTAAAACATTATAGAGCACTGTTTCATTTTCCTTTTTAGGGTGATTGTGATAAAACAGTGTTTCTATTTGTTCGTTGTCGAAAAGCTCTGAAGGAACAGGAGTAAAACGATTGCCTGCCATCAGGATATTAATCCGTTTGTAAGGTAGGGTTAATAACTCCGTTTCACGAAAGACTTGCTTTAGATTCGCTGCGAGAGACAATGAAGGGGTGATCTCCTTTTCAAAAAAAGAGAGTGAACTTTCGTAAATCGGATTATAGATAGAAAAAGAAAATCCATCCGTACTCAGACGGATGGATAATGTATATTGTTCCGATTTACTATAGTCTATTTTATTATTCCCAGTTTCCGGCACCGTTATTAGGACTTTCAATAGAACCTACCATTAAACCACAGTATTTACCTAACTTAGTCTGAAGATCTTTCAAGTTAGCAATTTCTTGTCTGTCAAGACCATTCAGATAAGTATCGTATGGAGCCTTTACTTCAAACATAAAGATCGGAGCACCTGATTTAGCTGTATCATTCTTGATCGCCATTTCAAACTGAGCGCCATTTCCAAAAGGAATGTATCTCATTGAATCAGCGTTGAAACCTCTCGGATAGATTGTATCCAATACGGCTACCCACATTGTATCACGCTTAAAGTTTGTAAGCCCCATCTTTTCAACTTCGCTGTAATTACCTGTTTTCTTAGCTTTGTTGATGATAGCCATTGCTTTTTTCTCTGTCATACCATCGTCTAACTGCTTATCTGTCAACTCACCAACTTTATAAAGGAAAGGAAGTTTCTTGTTCTTTACAAAGTCAATCAATGTATCAAAGCTGGCAGTATACTGACCTTTGTTTAGATTACGAAATTCCATCTGTGCTTTACGAATGTCGATCAAGCGTGCAATAACTGCCTGATCTCTTTGCTTCTTAGCTTCTTCAAAGTTGATAGGCCCCATGATGCTCGAATAGCAGATATAGATCAAAGCAAGCGCACACAGACCTAATACGATATTAAATACTGTTTTCATGATAAATATGTTTTTTAGTTGTTATATTCGCATCGCAAAATTAAAATAAATAAATCTAAATTCTATAGTTCCGGGAACTTTTTTCTCGTACAAAAATGATAAATAACTATTTAGAAAGGCAAATTAAGGAAAATTTTCCTTATGAACCAACTTTTGAACAAGAAATAGCTGTAAAATCTCTTTCAGAGTTTCTGCTTTCTCAGACCAATGATGCCGTGTTTGTACTTCGTGGGTATGCCGGAACTGGTAAAACTTCATTGGTGGGAGCATTGGTGAGAACAATGGATAAGTTACAGCAAAAATCAGTTTTATTGGCTCCTACAGGACGAGCTGCTAAAGTATTTTCTGCTTATGCAGGACACCCTGCGTTTACAATTCATAAAAAGATATACAGGCAACAGTCTTTTTCGAATGAAATAAGTAATTTCTCTGTGAATGACAATCTTGCTACACATACTTTATTTATAGTAGATGAGGCTTCTATGATTTCTAATGAAGGGTTGTCAGGAGCTATGTTTGGTACAGGACGTTTACTGGACGACCTGATACAGTTTGTTTACTCTGGTACAGGTTGTCGTTTGTTATTGATGGGAGATACGGCCCAGCTTCCTCCTGTAGGAGAAGAGCAAAGTCCGGCACTTTTCACAAATGCATTGAAAGGATATGGCCTTGAAGTGCGAGAGGTGGATTTGACACAAGTAGTGAGACAGGTACAGGATTCTGGTATTTTATGGAATGCCACCCGTCTCCGTGAATTAATAGCGAAAGATGAATGTAATTCTCTTCCTAAAATCCGGATTTCGGGTTTTGCTGATATAAGGACGGTTCCGGGGGGAGAGCTGATCGATACGCTTACTGCTTGTTATGAACGGGATGGTATGGATGAAACGATTGTCGTTTGCCGTTCCAATAAACGGGCTAATATATATAATAAAGGTATAAGGGCACAGATATTGTATCGGGAGGATGAGTTGAATACCGGTGATATGCTTATGATAGCCAGGAATAACTATTATTGGACGGAAAAAAGTAAGGAAATGGATTTTATAGCAAATGGAGAGATTGCTGTTGTTCGTCGTGTACGTCGTACGCGCGAATTGTATGATTTTCGTTTTGCAGAAGTCGTGTTGACCTTTCCGGACCATGAGGATTTTGAGCTGGAAGCAAATTTGTTGTTGGATACCCTCCATTCGGATGCTCCGGCTTTACCGAAAACAGAGAATGACCGTTTATTCTACAGTGTTCTTGAAGATTACGCGGATATTCCTGTCAAACGTGACCGTATGAAGAAAATGAAGATGGATCCACATTATAATGCTTTGCAGGTGAAGTATGCTTATGCAATTACTTGTCATAAAGCGCAGGGTGGGCAATGGCAGAATGTGTTTTTAGATCAGGGATATATGACGGATGAGTATTTGACACCTGATTATTTTCGTTGGCTTTACACTGCTTTTACGCGTGCCACCCAAACGTTGTATTTAGTTAATTACCCGAAAGAACAAATTGTTTGATTGTACGATTTACAGACGAAACAATTACTTTTGTTTGTAAATAACTAAAACTATAACTTTTATGAAGACAAAACTATTACTCTTTCTCTGTTCCCTCCTTTTGGTCTCTTGTCAGGATGATGAGAAGTTTCAGGTTCTTCGGCCATTGGGCGGACAAGTGATTTCCGGTTATCAACCTTGTGCAAGTCTGGATTTGGGAATTCTTAGTCTTGAAGCTTTAGAAGTAAAGGACGGTGGCGATTGGACAGTAGTTTCCAGTGATGAGGCTGTTGTTAAGGCAGAAAAGGTAATTCCGGAAGGCGCATCTTACTCTTATTTATCAGTATATCCTTTAAAACAAGGGAAGGCGGTTGTGACTGTATCCAGTGAGAAAGGTGATAAAATATATATTCCCGTCACTGTAGGAACTTCGGTACGTACATTGGATGTATGGAGTGGAGAGCTGAATCATATAGAAGGGGTGAGTAAGGAAGATAGTTTGCTTATTGTCGAGCATCTTTATGATGATGTTTTTCTGAGAAAGGGTGGTTATTATCGTTTAACTTATTCAGAAAAGAAAAAAGGAAAACTGACAGTCTGTACACCGGATGGAAAGATGGAAGAAGGTACTTTTACGTGTGATCATGAATATTATGATTTGACTTTTGGTGGGAAAAACATTCATTATATGGTAATGTATAGTAAAACCGGGTCTCAAGAGGTCACCCGCACAGAAAACCGGATTCCATTTTATTTGGTGGAAGATGTTACTGACCGGTATAGAGCAGATTATCCTGCTATAAAATTAGTACAACGTGCCCAGAAAGTACGTTTAGCTGTTAATGACTAACTAAACTCTTTATATAAAGATGAAATACATTTATACTATTCTATTGTTAGCTATGTTGGGCTTGAGTATAGCTTCGTGTAGTGATGATAAACGTGATATTGTTTTTTTTACAGGTGATGCTCCTATATATCAGACTGGAACATGTGCTAATTTGATTTCTTCTGTAAGTCTTTATCCAATAAAACCTGAGGGGGAAATTATTGGCATTGATGGTGGGAACGGAGATTATTCAATAGCCGGTAATACGAATGAAGCAGTTGTTGCTGTTGTAATGACTGTTTCTGAGAAGTACAAGAGATTACAAATTACTCCTAAAACATTGGGTGAAGCAACGATAATCATTTCTGATGGCGATGGTAAGACTGCTGTACTGAAAGTTAAAGTCAGAGAGTATGGAAAGAGGATGGTAGTGAATGCTCAAGGAATCATTGTCAATGGAGAGGTGACGGATGAAAAAAAAGTTGAAATAGCCGATGGAATGAAAGAGACTTTTCCGGTTGCAATTAATGGTGGCTTTGAATTGGTGTCTGGGAAATTTGAAACATGGAGGGATGAAGGGCTACTTCGTGTTTATCATGAAAATTTTAAAGAAACTCCCGCTATCGGTAGCTATAGCTGGAAATTGATAATGGTGAATGACAAAGAAAAAATGGGCTTCTCTTTTATATTTGATGATAAGGAATATCAATTTACGACATCTATAAGGGAAGAACCGGAAACACGTAGTACTGATACGAATGCTTTGCAATTGTATGAAGATGTGACATCTCAATGTACTGTGGAATGTCCGGTAGGTACCAGAGTGTATAGGGGATATAAAATATATCTCGAAGACTTATAAGAGAATTTTTTTATAAGTAATCGTTCAAAATTATATGATACTATTATTGAAACGCAGATTATCGCAGATCCACGCAAAGCATATCATCTCTCAAGTATAGCGCAGCCATTTAATCTGCGAAAATCTGTGATCATTTTCGTTTCAATAAAACGCTGTCACATAGTATGAACTAAATTTGAAATACTACTTATTTTACAGGTTGAATTTATGAAGCAGGTATAAATGTTATGGCCTGTCCTCCTCCTTTAGCCATGATAATTTCCAGAGTGTCATTAACAGTAACCTGATAGGTCATTTGTTTGTTGTTAGTCAGACTGAATCATAACCTGATCTTTCCATCCGGTGAAGAAACATCAGAAGAGCAAGAGGGTGTACATGCGCTAAAAATAAAACATGTGACAGATACGATGGCATAAAGTATTTTCATAGTGAATGATATATTATGTTTAAACTATCAAAAATAAGAATAAAGTAGCAAGGAGAAATCAAAAGAGACTGCTTCAACGCATGAAACAGTCTCTTTACTAAAAATGATTTTTTTTAAAGAATCAATCAAGGTTATTTGACGACCACTTTAGCTGTTTGGCTACCATCATTGCCAGTTACTATCAATAGGTAAATACCCTGTGCAATTCCGTTTATCGGGAGTTCTGTTACATTTTCTGTTGCTTGTTTCTGCAACAATACTGCACCTTGCATGGTTACTAATTGAATTGATCTTGCATCAGCAGATTCAACATATAAAGTTTCTCCATTACGTACAGGAGTCGGATAAATGTTCAAACCATTTTTGCCCGATTCGGTGTTGTTTTCAACACCTGTACCTACTGGTATCTCCTTTTTAGCAATAGCGAAAATTGCAGGATATCCTCCGCTTACTTTATTTAATGTTACTGATTGAACTTTCTTAGTAGGATCTACTTGAACCGGACATTCGAATAAACGGAACTGATAACGGGTATCAATCTTATCGGCAGTTGCTTCCGATGTAATACCTGTACCAACACGTCCCAAACCATAAACACCCACTGTAGATTCATTACTTCCGAACCAGTCGCCGATAGTAATACTACCTGCTGATGCCGATGTACCGTCTGTGTAGTTCGCTGTCACTGATACTGTAGATGTACCATTGGCACTAATACCCAAGAAGTAAAGACTGTTGGCTCTTTGTTCCGTTTCAAACTCTAATGTTGCACTATTTGCTTCTTTTAAGAGTGTTGCATTATTTTGTGTATAATCTGCCAGCTGGTATTCAATACCATTTTTAGATGTAACGGCACCATTAGCGGGTAATGAGCCTTCGTCCTGTACGTTTGCTCCGTAGAGAATCCATCCCTGATCATCGAGTCCATCGCTGAACAGACCGGATACAGGAGTTGCTTCTGCCACTACGTCTACATTGAAACCAGAATTTATATTGATGGATGCAAAGATAGGTTCTTCCGGTAATTCACCTTCATACAACTTGCCATAAGCTTCTATTTCTGCTACTTTGAAATAAGCATACGCTGGTGCGGTTACAACCAATTTCAGATATCTTCCGAACATATCGTTTGTCATTACACTTGAAACCTCACTGGTAGGAGTGTAGTTTGCAGCTAATTCATAAGAATCATCCGAGTTCTTGAGTCCAATATACACTTTTATAGCTGAGGCTATCTGCTGTGCTTTAAAGGCTACTTTTGCGAAGTTATATATTTCACCACAGTCAAATGTGATAATTACATTCTCGCCACTTGTGTAACACAAAGCATCCCATGTTGTTGAAAGATCATTGTCTGTTAATACTGGTGTATCTGCACTTTGCCAGGTTGAACCGTAATACCAGTATGATGCCGAAGCTGTTTTTCCGGATAATACATTGGTATATGCCGGATCCTCTACTTCAACTTTGCATATCTTTTCGTTTTCCCATTCACCATTTGTCATTTTCACAGAGAGGTTTGTTGCACCCATTTTCTTGGCAGTAAGTTTAAAGGTAACTGTCTGAGTTGCTTTGTTTATATTGAAGTCGCTTATAGCTGCAATATCTTCGTTGTCTGAGGATACTTTTACGCCAAAGTTATCTGTTTCTTCGTCTCCGTTCAAATCATATTTTATCTCTATATCTTCAGTGGTATTGATATCTATTGTCTTATCTGCCGGCAAAGAGAAGAGCGGACCACCTTCAAGACCGAATACTTCGAATTCCCATATACGTATTGTGATTGGGGCATCCTCATCGTAAGGCATGAATTTTACATAACGCCCTACTATTGGTGCAATGTAATCATCTTTAGTGTTCTCAGGACGTCCCTTTTCGTCTACTACCGGTTCGGTCCATGTTTCAGCATCATTACTTACCCAAATCCTGAAGTTCTTGAAGTTGTCAGAATAATTTTCTTTATGTCCACAGTCGAATATACGGAAACGGTAAATCTGGTAGGACTTTTCAAGGTCGATAATTACCCAATGTTCTTTCTTGCCACCAATACACCATTTATCTCTGGTACTACCAGGTACTTCTACTCCGTCAATCAAGTTTGTAGGATCTTCCGGAGGAAGCGAACCGCTGGCAGAATGAATTGTTTTGCCAACCGAAATAATACTTAATGCTCCCGCTTTGGCGTCTGACACTTCAATCAGATTCTGAACGGTTTTCTCGGTTGTTCCTTCACTATTGCTGACTGCTACAGTGATGTTGTATATGCCTTCTTTATTAAATTTCAGTGTTAGCGTATTATCTTCCTGAGATACTTTTTCTGTGTTTTCAGGAATAGTCCATTGGTAAGATTCCGGGAAGTTAGTGGCATTGGCTGTAATTGTAATCTCTTCGCCCGCGTTTAACAATGTTTTGCTTGCCTTCAGGCTTACTACCGGCTTATCCAGAGCAGGATACTCAACAATTGTAGTTATTTCATTGCCTTCTTTAAGGTCATTCGTTACAGCTGTTACTGCTACTGTAACACTTTTTTCTTCGATGGAAGTGCGTGCAAACTTAGAAATATAGAATCCTTCGTTACGAGTTTGACCAACCAACTTCTTCTCTCCGTTACGAGTCATGTATACATTGTAATGGTGTACATCTTTAGAAGTTGAGGCATCCCATACGGCACGAATGTCACCACCATCTTGTGTCAGTTCATTCAATATAGTAAGATTGGATATTTGGGTTGAAGCCGGTGCATAGTTTGCTGGCAAGATACCTAATTGTCCTAATGTCAGTTCGTAAGCTTGTTGGGTAGCAGATTTAAAGTTCAATGCGATAACTGAAACAGTCTTTCCTGCCAGTGACGAAAGGTCTACTGTAGCCACATTCCAACCGTTGGATGTTGTGGCTGATCCTAAGTTGAATGTAGTAAATTCGTTGTTGTTTTCTGCAACCCCAAGTTTTACTTGTATCGTTGAGGCCGTTGCGCCTTTGAATACGAGCTGCAATTTATCGCCATTGGATATTGATAATTTTGTCTTATACAGGCGGGTCAGGTAATCAACATTGGCAGCTAAGGTACCTTTAACATTGATACTTGTTCCCATATTGTAGGCATCATCCCAGTTCAGTGAAAAAGCAAGGTCGTTTTTACGATCAGCTGCTACGTCTACCCACCATCTCCATGTTGGCATGATATCCTGCATACCCCGATGGTACCAGTCTTGTGTTCCTTTTTTCTCTCCGTTAACGAAGCGGTGTTTTCCTAAACCGGCACTGAATGAAGTTATGAACGGTAAATTCTGAATAGTAGAACGTTCGATAAGTGCATTTGCAAATCCCGGGAAGTAACCACCATCACGTGCGGCTGTATTGGAGGGGTCATGTTGCTCATTGGTCCAGTAGCGAGATTCATTGCTGAATACTTTATTCATAGCCGTATATGCTTTTGTACCGCAAGCATCTGCTGTTCCCAGATAATCTTTTACGACTTCTTTCCAGATAGGCTCTTCCGGATTGAAAAGGTCTATGGAACCATTATGTTTATCTGCCGGGAAAAGATTCTTGAAATAACTGGCATTTCCGTTCATACCACCTTGTGCTACTTCAATACCAAAATACAGTTTGCTGAAACACTCTTCTTTAGAGAAACCTAATCCTTCCATAGCTGCCATCTGTGAAGATATGTTGCTGCTTGAAGGGCTACCGTAATTCAAGAAATAAGATGTATTATGTAATTTCATCATATCTCCATAGCCTCCGATTGAAGTTCCACAGTCATACCATTGAATTTCCATTTCCGGATGACCGCCTTCCTGGGCACATTGATTGAAGTAATCAACCCATGCAGTCCACTCAGAAGAACTACCGCCGCCGGTTTCTTCATTGACAAACCAACCATCGAAACCATAGTAAGCAGCAATTTCATACATCTTCTTAGCGTATGGATATGTGCCACCTTCGTTAGTTAACATTTGTTTTACCCATTCAACTTGTCCTCCGAATGCTCCGGGAGGGAAGAATAACTGTCCCAACACTTTGACACCATTTAAGTGTGCTATGTCAGTAACAGGTGCTGATGGAGGAATGATGATACCTTCACCTGCAGAACCACCCCACCAGATAAGCAGGTCCATGTATTGCCAATAAGTTGGGTTATAACCAATGAAGTTATCGGCTCCCTGTGACGGAGTCTGGCTACACATCGGATTCATTGTCAGACAAGCTGCAACTTTTCCTTCTGTATGCTGGTTGGCATTTGCTTTGATGGAGGCATCGAGGAATCGTGGTTGCAAAGGTACTGTGCTGCGGTTGAACTTGGCATCCGGATCTTTTTCCGGTGACCAGTCTTTAATATTATCCGGATGCCAACATCCACCATACGGTTGTTGTGCCACGGCTACACAAAATACTGCAAATAGCATGATTAATGCAGAGAGTAATCTTTTGGTGCTCATAATACTTAAATTAAGAAATTAATAATAGGTATTGATTATTTGTTTCCTGCTTTGCCTTACCTAATAGCAAAGCAGGACTTTTTTTATTTATTAGCGAAAGTTATTGGGAGTCATTCTTTCCCCTCTGTCGTTGTTAGTATCGGCAATATCCCACCATACCCGTGTCGATTGCTTATTTTTACTTTCCGGCTTATTGGGATTGTCTTTTTCACTATATGGATATAGGACTCTCTTTATAAACTTCCCGGTAGGTACATCTTCGGAGTTGTTGTTCAGAATGTTTCTAAGACGTGGGTAGTCTGTTCTGCGAAACTCTGCCCATCCTTCATTGCCATTAGGGAAAACTGCTAACCATTTTTGAGTGATAATCTGCTCCAGCATACCTTCTTTGTTGTTGGTCGTAAATGGGTTCTCTACATCGCTTCCGTAAATTTTAAGACCATTAATATAACTTTCTGTATCGGCAGATGATATTTTGTAATAATTCATAGATGCCCGTATGCCGTCTTCAAAATACTGTTGAGGTGATTTGCCGGCACCCGACCAGTTTCTCAGGGAGGCTTCTGCCAACAGGAATTGTTGTTCGGCATAGCTCAACCACACTGATTCACGTGCATAACTGAACCATTTCAGAGGATCAAGTACTTTTGAGTTCTTTATATCTGTACGGGTAACACTGTATTTTGCTACGGTTTCTGTATGGCTGATATTATAGCTTCCGATTTCACATCCTGTGAAGTCATCAAAAGGCCGTTCCATATTGTTCTTCAGTTCATCCAGGGGTGTTGGTCTCCACCATGATATTGCACAACGTGGATCTATTACCTTTTCCTGCGGACCGGTTGCCATATCAATGATAACATATTTGGTACCTCCGGAACTTTGTTCTTTGTATCCCAGTTCCAGATCTTTAGCCAAAACACAATCTCCATTGTATGCAAAACTGCACATTGCCAGAACATTCTCCTGACCACCGTCATTGATTCCTCCTTGTTCAACCGGTGCATGGCGTGGAACAGTGCGCATATTGTCGGCATCACTTTGCATCAATCCCCATGAGTTGCTCATGGCAGCTTCTCCTTCCTGACGGGCTCTTTCGGGATCTACGTTAGAGATACGGAGTGCCAGGCGTAAACGTAGGGTATTGGCAAAACGTAGCCATTTTTCTTCGTCCCCGCTATAACATTTATCGTCGGCTGGGTTGAATTTGAATGCACACGCATTGGGTACAATACTGTCTACTGCCTGTTCCAATAAACGGAATATAATATCGTATGCTTTTTCCTGAGTATCATAGGGGACATCTCCTTCTACCACTTTGGCCTGTACATAGGCCGACAAAGGAATATCTCCATAGGTATCAGTTTGCATAGATGCCAGAAACGCCCAGTATATACGTGTAATATAAAATGCGTTTTTATATTTTTCGTAGTCTACGAATTTAAAAGTTTTCAGTAGATGAGAGTATTCACGTACGGTTCTGTCCGCATAAAAATGATCCCAACGTTTTGCCGACCAGCCATCTGTATAAGCATAGTTTGGTGAGTTAAACCTGAAGTTAGGATTATTGTTGGCTATGTATCCGCTGTACATATCATGTGTCAGGTTGGTTGTGATCTGATAGTCGTTGTAGCAACCCTCATAGGTCAATGAGCTGAAAATTGTTCCTGCATTGGCCTGTCCTTCTTTTAACTGCTGGATATCTTCGTCTGATATTTTATAGTTAATATTTAAGTCTGCATATTTTCCCTCCGGTTCTGGTTCGGGATCCGGGTCTGGCTGTTCTTGTCCTTCCACGTAGGGAGGATTGTACAGATCCTGATTTAAGTCAGAGAAGTCGTGACAACCTGTTAATACCGGGAAAAGTATAGAAGCGATGAGTAACTTCTTTAAATTGGATTTATATTGTAACATAACTATTTGTTTTTAGAATTTTAGAAACCAACATTGATACTGAAACCAAAAGTACGTGAGTAGGGCAGTGACGAGAAATCAAGTGCCTGTGAGAACATACTTGTGTCATATCCACCTTCCGGGCTTGTTCCGGGGGTATGTTTCATCAGATATGCCAGATTTCGTCCAACGAATGATACTCTCAGACTGGAAACAGGCGTTTTTCTTAAAAGTAGGCTTGGGAAAGAGTATCCAAATGAAATTTCTTTCAGACGAATGAAAGATGCATCATAAACAAATTCTTCTGCAACAGCCTGCTGACGTCCGCCTACTGCCTGATAAAATAGTTGGGCATCAATTCTTTGTGTGTTGACAGTACCATCTTCATTCACTCCCGGCAATAGTAGTTCGCCTCTTTGTTCCGTACGTTTGGAAATACCATGGCTGGTAGCGATTGCTTCGGATACGGAAACCACATCTCCTCCGAATTTCATGTCGAATAAAGCCGACAGGGTGAAGCCTTTATAAGTGAAGCTGGGAGTTACAGACATTAGTAAGTCCGGCTGTATGTTACCAATCGGATGGTCGAGGCTGTACTGCTCATCTGTTGTAAATACAGGTACTCCGTTCTTCATTATTATCTGACCGTTTTCGTCTCTTTTATACATTCGCTTGGCATAGATATCGCCTAATTTGCCTCCTTCTACTGCACCCACATATACAGGCATGAATTGATCGCCTTCAAAATAGATATGCTTTTTCTTTTCATTCAGTTCCTTTACAGTCGATGTGTTGTGAGAAAGATTTACGTTCAGATTGAATGTGAAATCTTTTGTTTGTACAGGAGTCGCATAGATCATGGCTTCGACACCTTTATTGACGATTAATCCGGAATTGATCCAGCGGAGCTTCCAGGGAGCAGCTTCCGGAATCGTCATAATCTGGTCAGTAGTTCGGGTATAATAATAGGTAAAGTCGAATCCTAAACGATTATTTAAGAATTTCATATCTAACCCGGCTTCGTAAGACCAGGATGTTTCAGGTCTCAGATTGTTGTTGGCCTTGGTCGATGATAATTCCGGTTTTGTAGCCTGTCCTTTCAGATATCCACCTTCCCATCGGTTATAAATTGCGTATGGAGGAGCGTCTTTACCTACCTTAGCTGCTGAAAGGCGTACTTTGGCGAAAGTTATCCATTCGGGCATTTTATTCCAATGTGTACGGACAAATTCGGATGCAACAAATCCCAGATTGAAGGAGGGATAGAAGTAAGAATTATTATCCTTTGGCAATGTTGATGACCAGTCATTACGGGCTGTAATATCCAGAGATACATACTCATTGTAAGCCATCTGTACAGAACCGAATACAGAATTGGTAGCTCTGCGCCAACCGTTTTCTGTTACGTTGTTGATATTATTGGCAAAGTTCCAGTACCATTGGTTCTTGTAGGTCATATTTTCTACATCACCACCGTATATATTCTGGTCACTGTACATAAAGTTGGCACCCGCCATGTAATTAAGCTGGAATTTTTCACCGAATTTATTGTTTCCAATCAGCAGAAATTCTGCATTCGATTCAAAGTGATTCTCTTCCTGGCGAGTCAGGCGGTCTTCTTCTATTTCCTGCATTGTATTATATTTCGTACCGTTGGAAAGATCCGATTCTACAATGCGGGTACGATAATAGTCAAATGCGTATTTTGCAGAGAGATACAACCAATCTGTAAAGTTCAGTTTCAGGTTGTAGAAACCGAATGCGCGCCAGCGTTCATCCTGATTCTGACGCTGTTTGTTCACGTAATATGGATTCAGGTACTCAGTGGTAGGAGGAGTCCAGTTCACATGAAACTTTTCGGGGGTTGAGTATTGTGACAAGTCAGAAAGGCGTATGTTATTGGGTACAAGGAGCAATTGCGAAACTTCTCCGTATGCACCATAAGTCGGACGGTTTTCTGCTTTCGTGTTTGACAGTGAAACTTTGGCATCCATTGACAGATATTTGTTCATTTTCATACCTGCATTCAGATCGATATTGATTTTGCGCAAAGATTCTCCGGTGAACATACCATCCGCATTTGAATATCCGAAGGAGGTACGGAAGTGTGCATCCTCTTTCATGTTTCCAATGGCTACGCTGTGGTTTTGTGAAAAACCGGTGTTGAAGTAGTCTTTCATTTTACTGCCATAGTTCAAATAGGGTATTTCTGCACCGTTCCATGCTGTCTTTAAACTTCCGTCCAATTCAGAACCGAAGCTATATATCGATTGAGGTGAATATTCACCATTATTTCCTTGTCCGTATTTCTTTTGGCGTTCCAACTCATCAGCAACCTGCGTCCATGTGAAAGTTCCGGAATAATTGACACCAAATCCGTCTTTCCTTGTTCCCTTTTTGGTTGTAACCAGGATCACACCATTACCGGCACGCGACCCATAGAGGGCTGCTGCATTTGGTCCTTTTAATACGGAAATGGATTCAATGTCTTCAGGGTTGATGTCGAATGAAGTGCTACCACGGTCTACTCCACCATACATTGAAGCACCCGAATAACTTTCTTCGGTGAAAGGTACACCATCTACAATCCAGAGAGGTTGGTTGTTGTCTGCTAAAGAAGAGTTACCACGGATGGTGATTTTGGCAGAGCCGCCAAGACCTGTTGTAGATGAGTTGATAGATAATCCGGCTACTTTCCCTTGCAGGGCATTGGCTACCTGAGCATCTCCGGTAGATGTCAGCGCATCCCCTTTTACGTCTTGAACGGCGTACCCAAGCATCTTTTTTTCACGTTTGATGCCCAAAGCGGTCACTACTACCTCATCAATAATCTGGGTGTCGCTTTGTAGAGTCAGGTTGATTATATTCTGTCCTTTGAACGGGATCTCCTGTGACTTATATCCAATATAAGAAAATGTGATAACGGGGTTTACTTCATTGGTTACTAATGCGTAATTTCCATCAAAATCTGTAATTACTCCGTTTGTGGTTCCTTTTACCAGTACATTCACCCCGATCAGTGGCTCACCGGATTCGTCAACGACCTGTCCGCTGATCTGTTTTTCTTTTCCGGTTTGTTGTTCTTTGTTGTTCTGATCCTTTTTCTCAGAAAGATAGATAATATTGTCTTCAATTTTGAAAGTAATATTTTTCCCTTTCAGTACCAGGTTCAAAACATCTTCTACAGCTGCGTTTTTTAATGACAACGGTTCTACTGAAATATCAGACAGTTTATCGTCATAAAAGAACTGAAACTTTGATTGTGCCTGGATTTGTTGAATAATGCTTTTTAAGGTAGTATGAGGTGTATTAAGGTTCAACTGAGCCATGCTCCATTGCACCGGAACTACCATGAGTAAAAGAATCAATAAAGCTCGGCATAATTTGGAGCTTCGAAAAGAATGATTGCTTTTCATACAAAAAATTTAATGGTTATACAATTGTTATATCTTAATCCTTAGAGGTATTATTATCCCCGTTTATATATGAAACAATAATGACGAAAATAACACTTACTGTAAATCTGTGTTTTTTTTAAATAAACTTTGTTTTTGTCCGGATATGGGGTCTCCGGCTGTCAGAACTTATATAATATGGCTTTTCCTAACGGGAGATACGTTTGGTCTTGCATTGTTTCATTCTGTTTCATTAGTCTGAGAATTTTGTTTCAATAGGTTGAGAAACTTTTCTCAATAGGTTGAGAAAGTTGTTTCAATACGATGAAACAAAATTCTCAAAGCATTGAAACAACAATAAGGTATAATGCGAATCACTCCCTTTACCTGCAAGCGTCATAAAACGTTTGAGAGTAAAGGGAGTGAATAGAAACTATCGCTGTGATATTACACGTGGACCGATAGTTTTAGTTCGGATGAGTTATTAATTCTTTTTCTCTTTTGAGAAGGAGTAAGGGAAATCAGCAGGTTGCGTACCTCTTTGCAAATTGGGTTGACTGCCCATATTGCATTTTATGACTCCACCTTTGAGTATATCTCCATGCTTCAGGTAATTCTTTGTATAGTCAGTACCATCAAACAGGAGTGATTCTATATATATATTATCATTATTGTTGTCAGGGGCATCAATTACCAGATTGTTGCCATTCTCCAGATGGAGAGTTGCTTTCTTGAATAACGGTGCGCCAAGTACATATTCGTCTGTCCCGGGACATACAGGATAGAAGCCTAATGCAGAGAACACATACCATGCCGATGTCTGTCCGTTGTCTTCATCTCCGCAATAACCGTCAGGACCGGGAGTGTACATGCGATTCATAACCTGGCGCAACCAGTATTGGGCTTTCCAGGGTTGTCCGGCATAGTTATATAGATAGATCATATGCTGAATGGGTTGATTGCCATGTGCATAGTTACCCATATTCATAACTGTCATTTCACGTATTTCGTGAATCACTTGTCCATAATAGCTTTCATCAAACAAGGGAGGAACGGCAAACACGGAATCCAGCATGTTGACAAATGATGTTTCACCTCCCATAAGGTCTATTAATCCTTGCGGATCGTGAAATACAGACCAGGAGTAGTGCCAGCTATTGCCTTCGGTGAATGCATCTCCCCATTTCAGTGGTGAGAAGGGAGATTGGAACTGACCGTCTTCATTGCGTCCGCGCATCAGATTGGATTCTTTGTCGAACACATTACGGTAGTTCATGGCACGCTGTGCAAAAAGCTTTTGTTCCTTCTTAGGACGGTTTAGTGTTTTGGCAAGCTGGTAAATACACCAGTCATTGTATGCATATTCCAGTGTACGGGCCGTGTTCTCATTGATCTTTACATCGTAGGGCACATATCCTAATTTATTATAATATTCGTGTCCCAGGCGGCCTGTGGACGATATTTGAGGATGAACATTCCCGGTACCGTGGATGAGTCCCTCATACAATGTTTTTACATCATCTACCTTTACACCTTTCATATATGCATCTACAAGTACCGAAGCGGAATTGTTTCCAATCATGCAACCCCTGTGTCCCGGACTTGCCCATTCGGGGAAGAAGCCACTTTCTTTATATGTATTGATAAGACCTTCCTGCATCTCTTTATTCATGGATGGATACATTAGGTTAAGAAAGGGAAACAGGCAACGGAATGTATCCCAAAATCCAGTATCCGTATACATATAGCCCGGTAGTACTTCGCCGTTGTATGGGCTGTAGTGAACAGGATTACCATTGGCATCCAACTCGTAGAATTTACGTGGGAAAAGAAGTGAACGATAGAGGCATGAATAGAATGTGCGGTACTGGTCGAGATCTCCACCTTCCACTTCTATTTTACCCAAAACTTCGTTCCAGGCATCTTTACCCTTTTGCACAAGCGCATTGAAGCTGTCGTTACCGAGCTCTTGCAGATTTAACATCGCTTGTTCCGGACTGATAAATGAAGAAGCTATACGGGCGTGCACAATTTCTCCTTTTTGGGTTTTGAAACCAATGACAGCTCCTGTGTGGTCTGCCGTTTGTTCAAGTACATTTTCGTTTAGAGATTGATTGGCAAAGGTAGCCTTGTATGTGAAAGGTTTATCGAATTCGATAACGAAATAATTTTTGAAATTCTGAGGAACACCGCCACTGTTACGGGTTGTATAACCAATAACTTTGTTTTGTTCAGGTAATACTTTTATGTATGAACCTTTGTCGAAAGCATCTACAACAATGTAGGAGTGTTCATTCTCCGGGAAGGTGAAGCGGAAAAGAACCGCACGCTCCGTTGGAGTCATCTCAGTAACAACGTCATGTTCGGCAAGGTATACTTTATAATAGTGCGGACGGGCTACTTCTCCCTTATGTGAAAACCAGCTGGCACGTTTTTCTTCATCAAACTCCGGCTTGCCAACAACGGGCATGATAGAAAACTGGCCATAGTCGTTAATCCATGGACTGGGTTGATGAGTTTGTTTGAAACCACGAATTTTATTGGCTGTATAAACGTACTGCCATCCGTTACCCATCTTACCGGTTTGAGGAGTCCAGAAGTTCATTCCCCAAGGCCGGGATATGGCAGGATAAGTATTCCCGGTTGACAGTTCATAGCTGGACTGAGTCCCCATCAGGGGATTGACATATTGTGTCCAGTCTTTTGCCTGAATAAAGAGTGTGCTACTTATAGCACAGATTAATAAAATAAGTCTCTTCATAATACTATGAATTTAGTGTTTTATGATGTGTATTAAAATTAGGGCAAAGATAATAATTGATTTTTTTCTATTTACTTTGAGCTGATATAAATATATTGTTCCCTACAATCTTATAGTCAATTGGAATTGAATTCTTTAATGAGTTTAAGACAGACTCTATGCTGTCTTTTCTTTTTAATACACCCGAGTATGTGTTGTCTATTTTTATATCGGGGGCCAGAATGATTTTTACGTCATAGAAACGTTCCAGCGTTTTTACAATGCCGTAAATATCTGCTTTCTCAAAAGGTATCAGGTTGTCATGCCATACTGCATCCAGTTTGCTGTCTACCTGTTTTACAATTAACCGTTTTGTAGCTCTGTTTAGTTCGGCCTTCTGTCCCGGAGAAAGAATAACCATTCCTTCGTCATTGTTTCCTTTTACTTCAATTTCACCTTCAATCAATGTTGCTTCGGCTGATGTACATGCTTTGTTACATTTGAAATTGAAAGTGGTTCCCAATACTCTGACTCTCATGGCTTCACTTTGTACAATAAATGGTTTTGCCCGATTCTTGGTTACTTCAAAGTAAGCTTCACCTTCCAGGTAGACATTTCGTTCCTTTGCAGAGAATGTCCGGGGATATTTTAATGTGGCCGATTGATTCAGCCATACTTTTGTACCATCCGGTAGTTGTATTTCTTCTACATTTCCATCGGATGCTGCAACTATTACCAGATTGCTGTTCAGGTCACTGTTGTAAATCCAGTAGCCTGCTCCCGTACCAGTTAGTAGGATAAGGGTGATAATAGCTGCATATTTCATCCAGTGCTGAATTCGTAATACCTTGTTTTGTTTTCTCTCTTCCTCGGTCAGTCTCTTATATAATTTCTTTTCAGCCAGATCCATCTTCCTTTTGTCAGAAGCATGGTTTTCTCGGCCCAGATGGTATATTTCTTCCATCCGGAATAGCTTACGTGCATTCTCATCTGATTCTTTTATCCAGAGATTAACCTGAATAAGTTCCTCTTCGGTACATTTTCCCATTAGGAACTTAGCTATTACTTCTTCGCTGAGATTATTCATTTTTTCTTTCATTATATAAATAGGAACAACTCAATCAATAAAAACACTTACTTATCTTAGAAAAAATAAGATGAATAAGAATATTAGATGATCCAGGCGTCCGCGTAGATATTTTAGTGCTTTGTACATGTGTGCTTCTATTGTACGTAGCGAGACGCCCATTGCATCTGCTATTTCCCTGTTTTTCATATCGTGCAAATAGCTCAGCTTGAATACCTCTTTGCATTTGTCAGGGAGTTCATTAATTGCATCATAAATTTCTTTTCTTAATTCACGGTCTTCTATTCGCCGGATTACTTCGTTATTATCCGGTTGATAGAATTCAACACGTTTCTGGTTAATTTCTTCTACTATTGCAATATACCCGCTTTCAATGTTTCGATGCTTTAATACATTGAGCGAACGGGTATATACAGCCCGATAGAGGAATGCTTGTATTTGTTCCCCTATCTCCATGGAATCTCTGCGTTTCCAAAGTTCTACAAAGACATCTTGTACTACATCTTCTGCTTCCTCTTCACCTACCAGACGTGTAGCGTAGAAGAGCAGATTGGGATAGTACTTACGAAAAAGAGCTTTGTAAGTGATATCAAAATCGTCCTTCATTCATAGTATTTTTAGGTTACTTATACCATACCGGACCGGGGGTATTACCCATTTCAAATTCAAGAGTTGCACCTTCCATGATCTGTTCGTGGGTGATGTAACTTTTATTATGAGGTTTACCGTCAAGTTTGGCAGCTTGTATATAAATATTCTCTTTACTGACAGTGGGAGCGAGTACTGTAAATGTATTACCGTTTGACAGGTGCATCTGCATTTCCGGAAAAAAAGGAGTACCAATTTCGTATTTTCCGGAAACAGGGTCTACCGGATAGAATCCCATTGCACTGAACACATACCAGGCGGACATTTGCCCACAGTCTTCGTTTCCACAAAGTCCGGCAGGAGAGTTCTGATAAAGCTCATGCATCACTTTGGCTGCGTATTGTTGAGTTTTCCAGGGCTGTTCTACAGCATTATACAGATAAATAACGTGATGGCTGGGCTCGTTGCCATGTGCATACTGACCGATCATACCGGTACTGAATATAGGCAGTTCATCATCTGCTGAAGGATGATAAGTGAACATGCTATCCAGCTTTTGAGCAAAACGCTCTTTACCACCGGTAAGGGTGATAAGTCCGTCGACATCCTGTTGTACAGACCAGAAGTATTGCCATCCGTTACTCTCGCAGATATGCGGGGTATATTCGTCTGGTGAGAAGTTTTTGATAAAGTTTCCTTTATCGTCTTTAGGTTGCATAAAAGAAGTTGCAGGGTTGTACAGGTTTTTATAGTTTAGAGAACGTTTGTAGAATTCGTCAGCGATCTCCTTTTTGCCCATCTTTTCTGCCATTTTGGCAATACAGTAGTCATCATATGCATATTCCAGTGTTTTAGATAAAGACCAGTTTTCTGCATTGTAGCTGTCTGCAATATTATAGGGGACATAACCTAATTTTTTATATACCCCGATACCCCGATAATTGTCAATGTTGGCAGTAGCTATACAGGCCTCCAACGCTTTTTCCGGGTCCACATCTGTTATTCCTTTCAAATAAGCATCAACGATAACGGGCACGGCATGATAACCAATCATCATGTCTGTTTCACTTCCATAGAAATTCCATACCGGTAAGCGTTTGTTTTGCTCGTAGAAAGCAATGAAAGATTTTACCATGTCGTTAGCACGTTCCGGTTCGGTATAGGTAAAAAGAGGATGTGCTGCGCGGAAAGTGTCCCATAGAGAAAAGGTACTGTAATTTACCCATCCGTCGGTCTTGTGAGTTTTTTTATCCGGGCCGTAATAAGTCCCGTCTACATCACTGTAAATAGTAGGAGCGATCATCGAATGATAAAGTGCTGTATAGAAGTTTACTTTATCATCGGTGCTATTACTTACTATCTCAATTTTAGAAAGTTGCCTGTTCCAGTTATCGTGGGTAAGATTGCGGTATTTGTCAAAGTTGTCATCGGGCACTTCTGATAATAAATTTTTAGCCGCTCCTTTCGCACTTACACCGGAAATCGCTGTACTGACGATGATTTGTTCACCTTTCTGTGTGTCAAAGTCAAAACGGGCTATAGTGGCTGTTCCAATATGATTTCCATCTTTTATAATAGCAGTAGTGTCTATTTGTACAGATGTGAAAGGCTTTGAAAAACGTGTACAGAAATAAATATGCTGATCACGTGCCCATCCGTCGGAAAAACGATAACCTTGTATGGTGACAGAGTCTACAATTTCAACTTGAGTGTCATTGGTAGAGTCCCAGTTCATAGCTTTTTTCAGATTGAGGAAGATAGCGGCTTTGGCTTCGGGAAAGGTATAACGCTGAATACCGCAACGTTCGGTAGCAGTAAGCTCTACATTGATGTTGTAGTCTTTTAATAATACCTGATAATAGCCGGCTGTTGCCGATTCATCGTTATGAGAGAATTTAGAGTGTATTCCTAATGGGGCTTCTGCCTCTTTATAAGGCAGGGTGACAGGCATAAAAGAAATATCATACAAATCACCGGCACCTGTGCCTGATAAGTGAGTGTGACTGAAACCGGCAATGGTACTATCCGGATAAAAGTACCCCGATATGCGGTCCCATCCGGGAAGTCCGTTATCCGGGCTGAGTTGAACCATGCCAAACGGAGCTTGTGCCCCGGGATATGTGTTGCCAGTGAAATCAGTACCAATGAAAGGATTGACATATTGGGTGTAGTCTGTAGATGCTTTTTCTTGAGAAGAAGTGCAAGCTGTGAGGATTAATACAAGGAGGAGAGGTGTATAGAGTGCTTTCATACAATGGGTGTTAGTGATTAACATCGTTTCAAAGCACAAATTTAAAAAATATAAGATGAATAAGTGACATAAAGTTAGAACTTTGTAGTTAATAAATAGAGGATTTTTCCTGTTTGGAGGATATAAAGAGAAAAAAAGAGGGGTGTACCATTCGATTTGTTGGTACACCCCTTACTTTTTATTTGATTTTTAGATTTAAATTCCAGCTAATTCCAGCACTTTTTCCACTGCCGCATTTAATCCGTCCGGATTCTTACCACCGGCAGTTGCAAAGTGAGGTTGTCCACCACCGCCACCTTGAATCAGTTTAGCTGCTTCTTTCACCAGATTTCCGGCTTTCAATCCGCTGGCTACAAGATTATCACTGATCATGACTGTTAGCATTGGTTTTTCATGATCAAGAGTACCAGCTACGAAGAATAGGTTTTCTGTAATCTCTCCACGGAGCTGGAAAGCAATGTTTTTCACTGTTTCAGCAGGTATGGGAGCACAGAATCTAATGACTTTGAAACCATTGATTTCTTGTACGTTCTTTAGTAGGCGTTCTTTTACCGAGGCCTCTTTTTCTTTCATAAAGTCTTCCAACTGCTTCTTTAATCCGGCATTTTCATCAATATACTTGCGGATTGCGATACCCAGATCGGGAGTATTATTGAAAAGAGCTCTAAGATCATTCAGTGTATCTTGTATGGTATCCAGCATTTCTTCCACTCTTGCACCTGTATAAGCTTCAATACGGCGTACTCCAGCAGCGACAGAACTTTCAGAAATGATCTTTATCATACCAATGCTTCCGGTAGCGGCAACATGTATACCACCACAAAATTCGATCGATGATCCGAATTGGATAACACGAACTCTGTCACCGTACTTCTCACCAAATAAAGCAATAGCACCCAGCTCTTTAGCTTCTTCAATAGGAATGTTGCGATATTCTTTGAGAGGAATATTGGCACGTATTTTGGCATTCACAAGGTGTTCTATCCGACGCATTTCTTCATCTGTTACTTTTTGGAAATGAGAGAAGTCGAAACGTAGAGATTCCGGTGTTACCAATGATCCTTTTTGTTCTACATGTTCACCTAAAACTTCGCGTAGTGCTTCGTCCAGCAAGTGGGTGGCAGAGTGATTGGCTGCACAGGCAGCACGTTTATCTGTATCTACGCACGCCATCATAGGAGCTTCCAGATGTTCCGGTAGTTTCTTGGTGAAATGGATAGGCAGGTTGTTTTCCTTTTTAGTATCAATAATCTCTATCGTTTCAAATTCACTTACCAATACGCCGGTGTCACCTACCTGACCGCCACTTTCGGCATAGAAAGGAGTACTGTCAAGTACGATCTGATAGAGGGTCTGATTTTTTTGTTTGATCTGGCGATAACGGAGGATTGATACTTCATATTCAGTATAATCATAACCAACGAACTCACTGGTTCCTTCTTTCAGGATAATCCAGTCACCTGTCTCTACTGCGGCAGCATTACGGGCACGTTGTTTTTGCTGTTGCATTTCGGCATCAAATTCTTCGATGTTCACAGTCATATTATTCTCACGGAGAATTAATTCTGTAAGGTCAAGAGGGAAACCGAATGTATCGTATAGAGTAAAAGCATCTTTTCCGCTGATTTCTGTCTTTCCGCTTGCTTTGGCATCGGCCATAGTCTTGTCAAGCAGACGGATACCTGTTTCCAAAGTACGCAGGAAGGCTTCTTCTTCTTCCTTGATAACTTTTTCAATTAATCCTTTTTGTGCAATCAATTCCGGATAAGCCTCACCCATATTTTCGATTAATACCGGAAGGAGTTTGTACATAAATGCCTGTTTTTGTCCGAGGAAAGTATATCCGTAACGAACAGCACGGCGTAGAATGCGGCGGATTACATAACCGGCTTTTGCATTTGACGGCAATTGGCCATCTGTAATAGAAAAGGCTATCGTACGAATGTGGTCGGCAATAACACGCATCGCCACATCTTGTTGTTTATCTTTTCCATATTCAACGCCAGCCATCTGTGCAATAGCTTTGATCATTGGCTGGAATACGTCCGTATCATAGTTGGATGTTTTACCTTGTAATGCCATGCAGAGACGTTCAAAGCCCATACCTGTATCAATAACTTTGGCAGGAAGTGCTTCGAGACTGCCATCGGCTTTACGATTATATTGCATAAACACAAGATTCCAGATCTCGATTACTTGAGGATGGTCATGATTAACAAGGTCACGACCGGAAATCTTAGCACGTTCTTCTGCCGGGCGAAGGTCTATGTGAATCTCTGAACAAGGACCGCAAGGACCGGTGTCACCCATTTCCCAGAAGTTATCATGTTTGTTGCCGTTGATGATGTGGTCTTTCGGAAGGAATTGTTCCCAGTAAGAAGCAGCTTCGTTGTCCCGTTCCAGTCCCTCTTCGGGGCTACCTTCAAATACTGTAGCATACAAATATTCCGGATTCAGTTTCAATACATCTACCAAATATTCCCATGCCCAACTGATGGCTTCTTTTTTGAAATAATCACCAAATGACCAGTTACCCAGCATCTCAAACATGGTGTGATGGTATGTATCATGTCCCACCTCTTCAAGATCATTGTGCTTTCCGCTTACGCGAAGACATTTCTGTGAGTCCGCAACTCTGTGGTATTTTGCCGGGTGGTTACCCAAAATAATATCTTTAAACTGATTCATCCCCGCATTGGTGAACATGAGGGTTGGATCATCTTTAATCACCATTGGAGCCGATGGAACAATCTGATGTCCTTTCGACTCAAAGAAATTCTTGAATGAATCTCTGGTCTCTTTTGCAGTCAACATATATCTTTTTAGCTTTGTTAGTTTTTCAGACTTCAAGTTTTTAAGTTTATACTGAATGTATGGAAAGAGTTCTTTGAAGATCTTAATAACTTAAAAAGTAAAGAACTCAAAAATATAAAAACTTAAAAAACAGTGCAAAGATAGCTTGTTTTTATTATTTTTGCCCCATTAACCATCGAAATATTTCCTAAGATGCGCAAAGTTTACTACATCTATAATCCGCGAACACAGACCTACGACCGAATTTATCCTACTGTCCGGCAACGGGCATTGAGTATTCTCCGTCGTCTTTTTATCGGTATGGGACTGGGAGCCGGTAGTTTTATTGTACTGTTGCTCATTTTCGGTTCTCCTTCCGAAAAAGAGCTGAGGATGGAAAACAGTCGTTTACAGGCACAATACAATGTGCTTTCTCGTCGGCTGGATGATGCGCTGGGAGTATTGCAGGATGTACAGCAGCGTGATGATAACTTATATCGTGTTATTTTACAAGCTGATCCGGTGTCTCCGGCTATTCGTAAAGCGGGATATGGCGGTACTAATCGTTATGAAGCGCTGATGGATATGGTAAATTCTAAATTGGTTGTGAATACTACACAAAAATTAGATTTACTTACTAAACAATTATATATCCAGTCTAAATCGTTTGATGATGTAGTGGCAATGTGCAAAAATCAGGATGAAATGCTTAGATGTATGCCGGCCATTCAGCCGATTTCGAATAAAGACTTAAAGAAGACGGCTTCCGGATACGGAACACGTATTGACCCTATTTATGGTACTGCTAAGTTCCATGCCGGTATGGATTTCTCTGCCAATCCCGGGACAGATGTGTATGCTACCGGAGATGGAGTGGTTGTTAAGATGGGGTGGGAGACTGGGTATGGTAATACGATTGAAATAGACCATGGCTTTGGATATCGCACACGGTATGCTCATCTCAGAGAATACAGAACGAAACTTGGAAAAAAGGTAGTACGTGGTGAAGTTATTGCCGGAGTAGGGAGTACAGGTAAAAGCACGGGACCTCATTTGCATTATGAAGTACACTTTAAAGGGCAGGTGATGAATCCGGTGAATTATTATTTTATGGATTTGAGTGCGGAAGATTATGATAAGATGATTCAATTGGCCGCTAACCACGGTAAAGTATTTGACTAAAGATGGGCATTAATACAGATAAGAATTTTAAGTTATATTATTCGATCGCTGAGGTTGCAGAGATGTTTGATGTAAATCAGTCTTTGCTTCGTTTTTGGGAGAAAGAATTTCCTCAGATTGCGCCTAAGACAAGTGGGCGGGGGGTACGTCAGTACCGTAAGGAAGATGTGGATACTATTGCGCTAATTTATCATTTGGTAAAGGAGAAAGGAATGACTCTGCCTGGTGCACGTCAGAAATTAAAAGATAATGGAGAGGCTACCATTCGTAACTTCGAAATAGTCAATCGCCTGAAAGATATCAGAGAAGAATTACTGTCTATAAAAAAAGAACTGGACGAACGATAAACGTTGTCCGGTTCTTTAACTTATCATTCGATTTTTAATATTTCTAGTTCTCTACACGTGTTACAGATTTAATATTCTGAATTTTTCGCAGGTTGTCACAGATCGCTTTTACATCATCTACATCGTGTACATAGAGTTGTACTTTCCCTTCAAAGATGCCGTCATTGGTTTCTATATCCAGCTTACGAATGTTTACGTTGAGTTGTCGTGAAATGACTTGAGTGATTTCGTTTAAAAGTCCCATACTATCTATACCTTTGATATAAATATACACAAGGAAAGAGAGTACTTTGTGTGTATCCCACGCAGTGGCAATAATACGGTTGCCGTAACTACTTTTCAGTTTGGCTGCCACCGGACATTGGCGCTTGTGGATGATGACGCGGTCATTTTCGTCTATATATCCCAGGACATCGTCTCCCGGAATAGGATGACAGCATTCTGCTATGATATATTGCTTCTGTAACGCTTCTTCGGTAAGCTTCAATATCTGTTTCGGATTGATAGCTTCTTTTTCCTGTACCTCTTTCTCTTCCGGTTGTTTTTCTTTATTACCTCCCCCAAAAGAGAAAGTCAGGTATTTTTTCCAGTTACTACTTTGCTTTTCTTTTAATTCATTCCTGTCAGCATCTCCTAGAATAATACTTTTGTTCCCTATGGCTACAAAGAGTTCTTCCTCATCCTTCATGTTATGCAATTTGGATAACTTTGCAATGATTACATTATCCGGGCGGATTTCCTCTTTTTTAAGAAATTCGTTAAGAAGCTCTTCTCCTTCTTTCTGGTTAATTTTCCGTTCCTTACGTAGAATAGCTGCTATTTTGGCACGAGCTCGCGCCGTGGTGGCAAATATCTCCCATTGGGGTTGTACACGTTGTGATTTGGACGTTAGAATCTCCACCTGGTCACCACTTTGTAGCTTGTGGCTCAAAGGGACCAGCTTGTGATTTACTTTTGCACCGATACAGTGACTGCCAATGTCTGTATGCAATGAGAAAGCAAAATCCAGTGCAGTAGAATTCTGAGGCATAGTTTTGAGTTCACCTTTTGGTGTGAATACAAATATTTCAGAAGCAAACAGGTTAAGTTTGATTGTATCCAGAAAGTCAATAGCGTCCGGTTGAGGATCATCCAGTATTTCCTTGATGGTTTTCAACCATTTCTCAAGTTCTCCCTCGTCTTCACTACCACCTCCGTCTTTGTATTTCCAATGAGCGGCAAATCCTTGTTCCGCAACGTCATTCATGCGCTCACTACGAATCTGGACTTCAATCCATTGTCCGTTGTTGCCCATCAGGGTAACATGCAGTGCCTGATATCCATTGGCTTTAGGGTGACTTACCCAGTCGCGCAGGCGGTCAGGATGAGGCTTGTATATTTTGGAGATAGATACGTATATATCAAAACAGTCATTTAGCTCTTCTTCCGGATTTCTGGGTTCAAAGATTATACGTACAGCGAGCAGGTCATATATTTCTTCAAAAGGTACATGCTTGGTTTGCATCTTATTCCATATAGAATAAATGGATTTGACGCGTGCCAGTATGCGATATTTTAATCCCATTTTATCCAGTTGCTCCCGGATAGGCGCGGTAAAGTCGTTGAATACCTTGTCTCGCTCGGCAGCAGTGGCATTTAACTTTTCTTCAATTTCCAGATATTCTTCAGGATGTTCATACTTGAAACTGAGGTTCTCCAGTTCTGTTTTTATTTTATACAATCCCAGGCGATTGGCTAAAGGGGCATAGATGTAAAGTGTTTCTCCTGCAATTTTATATTGCTTGTTGGGTAACATGGAGCCCAGTGTACGCATATTGTGCAGACGATCGGCAATCTTAATAAGGATTACACGAATATCGTCCGACATAGTGAGCAATAGCTTCTTAAAGTTTTCTGCCTGAGCCGATGCACGATCGCCAAAGATACCACCGGATATTTTGGTAAGTCCGTCTACAATTTGTGCAATCTTAGGGCCAAAGATGTTCTCAATGTCTTCTACTGTATAATCTGTATCCTCTACGACATCATGAAGTAAGGCTGCACAGATAGAAGTTGAACCTAAACCTATCTCGTTGCATACAATTTTGGCAACTGCTATCGGGTGCATAATATAAGGCTCACCGGAACGGCGTTTAATACCTTTATGTGCCTGATTGGCAAAATTGAATGCTTTTGTTATAATCTCAACACGTTTACGATGCTTGGTTGCAAGATAATCGTTCAGTAATTCCTGAAACGCCTGATCGATCATCTCTTCTTCTGCCAGTTCTTTTGGGGGTATATTAGTATCCATAAATGTCATCTTTTCATTGCTTTCTGCAAAAATAAGCAATTTTCAACTCGATGCAAGCAAAGATGTATTTATTTGTATATTTTCAGTTGTTTTCCAGCCGCAATCTTGGTATTTCGTAGTCCATTCCAGCTTTGAATGTCTTTTACGCGAACTCCATATTTAGCTGCAATGGTTCCCAGTGTTTCCCCACTTTTTATTTTGTGATAGGTGGGTGTTCCTTTTCCGGCAGAAGCTTTTGCCCTTGTATTACTCGGTGGAGTATTATCATTGATAGCAATCGTTTTCCGGTTTCTGAATAACTCATCAGCCCGGTGAGCATAAATAGTATCTTGCTGATCAATAAATATACTGATGTGGCTTTGTGGTAGGCGAAGCGTGTAGGATTTGCTATCTCCCGGAATTATGTTCTTTTTATATTGGGGATTAAGACTTTTGATCTGTTCGATACTAACTCCGCAGATGTCTGCGATCTGTTCAAAGTGCAAATTCTTATTTACTTGAATCGTATCTGTACTGGCAGGAATATTTGTTTCCATTGGGCAAATATTATGATCGCAGTAGTAGGTCATTACATAATTGGCTGCAATAAAAGCCGGTACATATCCGCGAGTCTCTTTGGGTAGGAGATTGTATATATCCCAATAATCTGTTTTTCCGTTTGCGCGGCGTATAGCCTTGTTAATAGTTCCCGGGCCGCAATTATAAGCGGCAATAACAAGGTTCCAGTCACCATATATGGCGTATAACTCTTTCAGATAACGTGCTGCCGCCCAGGTTGCCTTAATCGGGTCACGGCGTTCGTCCACAAGGCTATTTGACTCGAGGCCATACATCTTACCTGTAGCCAGCATAAATTGCCATAAGCCAGAAGCCCCCGCACGGGATACGGCAGAAGGATTTAAGGCTGATTCAATAATAGGCAGATATTTGAGTTCCAGTGGAAGGTTATAGGCATCAAGTGCTTCTTCAAAAATAGGCATGTAAAAGTTGCAGGCACTCAGCATAAAAGAAACTTGATTGCGTAGACGTCCTGCATACATATCAATAAATTTACGTACAATTTCATTATATGGCATTTCCATGATGGCAGGGATACGCGAAAGTCGGTCAATATATACGGAATCACTGAACAGTGGATTCACTTCAGAAGTACTGCAATCTTTACCTAAATCGATATAGTTTTTAGCTTTCCAGTCATTAAGCAGGCTGTCAAGCGGATAAGTCATACTTTTGGGAAGGTCAATACTTTCCTGGCGTTCGGTTCCGTTTTCTTTGATAATAACGTCTACACTTTGTGCTTTTACCTGTGTGCTTGCTAACAGGAAAAAGAGAATAAAGGGGTAATAGTTTTTTAGTTTTTTCATTCTTAGTTGTTGATCTTCAGTTGTTTTTAAAACCTAAAGCTACATTGTACACCTACCGATTTATTCATCGGGCGGAATTGGTCGTTAATAATTGTTGGTTCAACCCGCAGACTTAGATCCGGGGTAATATCAAAATTCGATAATTCTGCATCAACATAAGCGTCGATTACAGAGATCAGATATACGCCGATAAAAGCGAATATACTAAGATCGCGATAGCGACGGAACATATCTTTACGTTTTCGTAAAACTTCTTTGGCCTGACTGTCTGAATAACCTGTAGGAGGCAAAATGTCAAGATGACTGTTGGTTGTTGGGTCACTGTCCATGATATCCAGATAAGCTTGCGAGTAATCTTTGTACATCTTTCCATTCCAGCTTAGTGCATAAGCACATCCGGCAAATCCTCCATAAATAATGGGAAGTTTCCAGAATTTACGATTGTAAATTTGTCCTCCTCCGGGGAAAACGATTGCCAGCCAAGTGGCTTTTGTCGGATTAGGAGTCCATATCTTCTCCGGCAGGGTAGGAGGTACGGTATCTTTGGGTTGAGGTAGAACTACAGTTGTTTCTATCTCTTTGAGATTCTTTTTATTAACCTTATCCAGGCTATCAGCTACTATAGGAGCTACCGCCTGCATTGGGATACTATCTATTTTAAGTGCTGTGATACTATCTCTATTGAGTAGGGCCCTGTTTACGGTCAAAGAATCTTTCTCTGCCGGGCTATTGATTTCGCGGTGCCGGCGCGCACGTGCTTTAGGTGCTTCACGTACTGTTATGGAGTCGTGTGGTGTAACCTTAGCAGGTTCTTGTGCATACACATCAATCCCTGCTACCTGTAGAAAACAGAGGAGCAGGGTGATGATATATGGCTTGTATATCTTATATTTCCTTGTCATTTACTTCTTTAACGTGTCGAAGATTTCCATGATACGTTCCAGATCTTCTTCGTTGTTGAAAGGGATGCTGATTTTACCTTTTCCTTTCTCAGAACAGGTCAACTGTACCTTGGTGTTGAAGAATCCCGAAAGATGTTGCTTTAACATGTTGAATTCTTCGGGTAGTTTGGAACGCTTTGGTGTGATTTTGCGTGTTCCGCTTTTTACGGTTTCTCCTTCGCTCAGTGATTTTACAATCTCTTCTACTTTGCGTACGGAGTAATCGTGCTCCAATATTTCTTCGAATATTTTTACTTGCAGTTTAGGGTCTCCCAACGTAATTAATGCGCGGGCATGTCCCATGTCAATTTGTTTGTTTTGCAATGCCATCTGAATTGGTGCCGGTAATTTCAACAAGCGCAAATAGTTGGCAATAGTAGTACGTTTCTTACCCACTCGTTCGCTGAGACGTTCCTGAGTCAATTCATATTGTTCCAGCAAATGTTGATAGGCAAGGGCTATTTCTACTGCGTTAAGGTCTTCACGCTGAATATTTTCAATCAGCGCCATTTCCATTACGTTTTCATCATCGGCTGTGCGGATATAGGCTGGAATTGTTTTTAGCCCCGCTTTAAGTGAGGCTCTGTAACGGCGTTCTCCAGCAATAATCTGGTATTCATCTTCCGTAAGTTTACGCAATGTGATAGGTTGGATAATACCGATTTCAGAGATAGAATCTGCCAGTTCCTGTAACGCCGTTTCGTCAAACTCCCGACGTGGCTGATTAGGATTAACTGAGATTTGTGACAACTCTATCTCATTAATAGACGAAGAACCTTCGGTCTTTACTTCATCCATTGAAAGCAGAGCGTCTAGCCCGCGGCCTAATGCATTTCTTCTTTGTGTTGCCATATACCTCGTTTATTTACTATTTCTGTTGATAATTTCTTGTGCTAATGCCATATGGTTTTTGGCTCCGGTTGATTCTGCATCATATAAGATGGTTGGTATACCGTAACTAGGGGCTTCACTTAGTTTGACATTACGCTGTATTACGGTCTTGAATACCAATTCCTGGAAATGGCGCTTTACCTCATCGTAAATCTGATTGGCCTGACGCAGGCGTGAGTCATACATTGTCAGTAAGAATCCTTCTATTTCCAGTGCAGGATTTAGTTTGGATTTTATAATTTTGATAGTATTCAATAATTTACTAATCCCCTCGAGAGCAAAGTATTCGGCCTGTACAGGGATGATTACAGAATCGGCAGCAGTTAGTGCGTTAATAGTGATGAGTCCCAATGAAGGCGAACAGTCTATTAATATATAATCATATTCTTCTTTCAAAGGGGTTAATACTTCTTTCAATATCTTTTCGCGGTTCTTCAGGTTTAGCATTTCTATTTCTGCTCCTACCAGATTGATATGTGAAGAGATGACTTTCAGTGATTCAATTTCTGTGTCATGGATAGCATCCTGTACATCAGCTCTATCTATAATACATTCATAGATTGTACACTCTGATTGCTTAATATCAACTCCCAGACCGGATGAAGCATTTGCCTGTGGGTCTGCGTCAACCACCAGTACTTTCTTTTCGAGTGTAGCAAGTGAGGCTGCGAGATTAATCGTAGTCGTTGTTTTACCTACACCGCCTTTTTGATTGGCCAAAGCAATTATTTTTCCCATATTATCTAATTTTATCGGCTGCGAAATAAGTGATAATAACTCAGAGCACCTACGAAAAAAGAGAAACTTTACTGATTCTGTTGATAAGTCATCTGTTTTGTTAATAACTGAACAATGAAATCTTTATGTATTCCTTTTCCTGGCTTGCAAATATACATATTTATATTAAATAACGGGCCCCTTTTTTACTCACTTGCAGAAGATTAAGATTTGTAAACGCCTGCAAATGATTATACCGGAAAGTAAATAATAACTCCTGTACCTTCTCTGAATGCGTATAACTAAATATCTGCAAAGTCTGGATGAAGGTTTAAAAAAGGGGAGAGTTGGTGATAAACGTTCTTTTTGCTACTTTTGTACTGAATTATAAAGACTAAGGAGATTATTATGGAAAATAAGCGGCCTTTGATACTCATCTCTAATGATGATGGTGTCATGGCAAAAGGTATAAGTGAACTTATAAAGTTTCTTCGTCCGTTAGGCGAAATTGTAGTTATGGCGCCCGATACTGCCCGTTCGGGTAGTGGATGTGCAATTACTGTGACGCAACCTGTACATTATCAGTTAGTTCGTAAAGAGGTAGGATTGACCGTATACAAATGTTCGGGTACACCGGCTGATTGTATTAAACTGGCCTGGAATACAGTACTTGAACGGAAACCCGATTTGGTGGTAGGAGGTGTTAATCATGGTGATAATTCGGCCACGAATGTTCATTATTCCGGTACGATGGGAATTGTTATTGAGGGGTGTCTGAATGGAATTCCTTCTATTGGCTTTTCTCTTTGTAGTCATGATCCCGGAGCCGATTTTGACTCTGCAGGTCCGTATATTCGTCAAATAGCCTCTCAAGTATTAGACAAGGGATTACCTTTATTAACTTGCCTTAATGTGAATTTTCCTGATACAAAGGAAATTAAGGGAATTAAGGTTTGTGAACAGGCTAAGGGGCGATGGACTAATGAATGGGAAGCTTGTCCCCGAAAAGGAGATAGCAATTACTTCTGGCTGATAGGAGAGTTTACAGATGATGAACCGGAGAATGAGAAAAATGATCATTGGGCACTTGCTAATGGTTATGTTGCCATCACTCCGACCAAAGTGGATGTGACGGATTATGAGTTTATGAATGAACTGAATAAATGGTTTGAATAATGAAATATTACCTCATTGTTGGCGAAGCTTCCGGTGATCTGCATGCCTCTCATCTGATGGCTGCATTGAAAGAAGAGGATCCGCAGGCTGATTTTCGTTTCTTTGGCGGTGACTTGATGGCTGCTGTTGGAGGAACGATGGTGAAGCATTATAAAGAGCTGGCTTATATGGGATTTATTCCTGTGTTGTTGCATCTGCGCACTATCTTTGCCAATATGAGGCGTTGTAAAGAAGATATAGTATCCTGGAATCCGGATGTTGTTATTTTAGTGGATTATCCCGGTTTTAATCTGAATATTGCAAAGTTTATTCACTCTCATACTCAAATACCTGTTTATTATTATATTTCGCCAAAAATATGGGCTTGGAAGGAATATCGGATAAAGAACATTAAACGTGATGTTGACGAGCTTTTTTCCATCCTTCCCTTTGAAGTTGAGTTTTTTGAAAAGAAGCACAATTATCCGATACACTATGTTGGTAATCCTACGGTAGATGAGGTGACTGCTTTTTGTGATTCCCATTCGGAGAATTTTGGAGATTTTATTCGTGACAATAATCTGGAGGATAAACCGGTTATTGCTCTTCTTGCCGGAAGTCGGAAGCAAGAGATAAAAGACAATCTTCCCGGTATGTTAAAAGCGGCTTCTGCTTTTCCTGGTTATCAGTTGGTGCTGGCGGGAGCTCCTTCTATTGCTCCTGAATATTATCAGCAATATGTAGGTGATGCACAGGTGAAGATTATTTTTAATCAGACTTACCGGCTTTTGCAACATTCTGATGTTGCACTTGTCACCTCTGGTACAGCAACATTGGAAACAGCGCTTTTCCGGATTCCTCAAGTGGTATGTTATTATTTGGCATGCGGCAAGTTTGTGTCCTTTTTGCGTAAGCATATTCTGAAAGTAAAGTTTATCTCTCTTGTTAATTTGATAGCCGATCGTGAAGTGGTAAAGGAACTCGTTGCTGATACAATGACGGTTGAGAATATGAAAATAGAGTTGGAACGACTTTTGTTTGATAAGGAGTATCGCCAGAAGATGTTGGATGAATATGAATTTATGGCTCAACGTCTTGGGCCAGCCAGAGCTCCCCGGCATGCTGCTCGTGAAATGATGAAATTGCTTAAAAAATAAACTATCTTTTGATAATAAATCTAAAGCCGGTGCAGTAAATGCCCGGCTTTTTTATTTATCTGATAGAAACAAAAAAGAAAGGAATACATATATGAAAAAGTTGAATTGTTTTTTCTTGGTGTTGTTGTTGGTATTAATTCCTGCTTTGCAATCATGTGATGAGAGTGATGGATATTCTATCGGACAACGTGGAGGGAGCTGGGCTACGGTCCGTGTCGTGAGTGGTGATACGTATTATTTAGAATCCGATAATTATGGGAGTCTTTGGCCGGCTGCAACAAGTGTTTATGGATTTAAACCGGTAGACGGTAAACGTATGCTTGTTGTTTTCAATCCTTTGTATGATAATTATGGGGAGTATGACATGGCTGTTAAAGTAGAGAATCTATTTCCTGTTACAACGAAGCAGGTGGAAGATTTAACAGCAGAAAATGAAGAAGAGATAGGTAACGATCCGGTCTCTATTCTTAAAGGTGATATCTGGATTGCTAATGGATATCTGAATCTTGTATTCGAACAGAATAGGCCTGTCTATAGTCCGCACTTGGTTAGTCTGGTACGTAATACAATAGAGAAAGCAGAAGATGATGGATATATCCATTTAGAATATCGCTATAATACGCATAACGATCTATCTGGTTGGTTTGGTTATGAGCCCGTTTCATTTAATCTGAACTCTCTGGACTTTGAAGGAAAGAAGGGATTGAAGTTGAAGCTGAATTCATCCGTGAATGGTGAAGTTGAGTTGACGTTTAACGTGAAAGAAGCGATGTCTGTACCCAAAATAGCTCTGAACCTTGATTATAACACGCTGGAAGCAGGTAAGACAGAATAGTATTTACTTAGCTTTCAATTAAAACGGGCCTGTCTTTGCTGTTGGAGACAGGCCCGTTTCTATATATGAATCTTTTTTAAATCCATGTCAATGCATACAGATAAACTACTGCTGCAGGTATTGCCATCAAGGCGCTATCAAACCGGTCTAACATTCCACCATGTCCCGGAAGAATAGAACCGGAGTCTTTGATGTGAAGCTGACGTTTTAGTAATGACTCCGTAAGGTCGCCCCAAGTACCAAAAATTACTACTACCAATGCGAGTCCCGCCCATTCTGCTACGCTCATAATAGGGAAGAAATGAGCAAATACAAAAGATGAAGCTACTGATACAATGCCTCCTCCAATAGAACCTTCCCACGATTTTTTGGGGGAGATACGTTCGAAAAGACGATGCTTTCCTATTAATGAGCCTACACAATAAGCTCCTGTATCACTCAGCCAGATGAAGACGAAAATAGATAACGGCAATATTGGATTGTAGCTTACAGAGGAATCTTCCGGATTATTATGAAAAGCCAATGCACTCAATAAAGCGAAGGGCAATGCAATGTATAGTTGGCTCAGCATGGAGAAAGCCCAATTGAGCACAGGATTTTCCTTTTTCAGATACAGTTCGCTAATCATCATGTAGAGAAGCAAAAGTAAATAAGGAAGGAATATTTTAGAGTCTGATGCATCAATACAGAATCCCATAATAGCCAAAAATAGATAAGCTCCGCCCAGCATAGTAATGTTCTTATTGACACTGACACCTTCTATATGATTGACCAGACTACCAAATTCCCGTATCGTCAGAGCACTGATTACTATAAAAAGTGCTCCGAAACTGAATGGGTGATAGAGAATACATCCTACCAATATGGCTACAAATAGCACTCCAGTGATCGCTCTTTGTATAAAATTGCTTTTCAACGTATTTAGATTTTAATTTTGTAATTCGGTAGCCGATGCTTCTTCAGAGGCTTCAGCTTCCTTTTTTGCTTCTTTCTCTTCGTTTATTTTCTTTTCAAGAGCTTTCTCTGCATCTGCAGCGTCTTTACTTTCTTTAGCTGCCATGATTTCTTCAGAACGTGATGCCCATGGGCGTTTACCAAAGATACGTTCCACATCCTCCGCAAAGATAACTTCTTTGTCTATCAACAATTGAGCCAGTTGATTGTGTCCGTCTTTATGTTCGGATAGAATCTGTTTAGCCCGTTCGTATTGTTCATTGACCATCTTTTTCACTTCCTCATCAATCAGTTCAGCTGTCTTTTCACTATAAGGACGATTGAAAGAATATTCATCATTGTTATAGTAACACAGATTAGGCAGTCTGTCACTCATGCCAAGATAAGCAATCATACCGTATGATTGTTTGGTGACACGTTCCAGGTCGTTCATTGCTCCGGTTGAGATTCTTCCAAGGAATAAATCTTCTGCAGCACGTCCACCCAAAGTGGCACACATTTCATCAAGCATTTGCTCTTTGGTGGTGATTTGACGTTCTTCCGGCAAATACCAGGCAGCGCCTAATGCACGACCACGCGGCACAATAGTTACCTTAATCAACGGATTGGCATATTCAAGTAGCCAGGAAATGGCAGCATGACCTGCTTCATGTAATGCAATGGAACGGCGTTCGGCTTCAGTAGTTATTTTTGTTTTCTTTTCTAAACCACCAATGATACGGTCTACTGCGTCCAGAAAATCTTGTTTACCGACAAATTTCTTTCCGTGGCGGGCTGCAATCAGGGCAGCTTCATTACATACATTAGCAATATCTGCTCCTGAGAATCCTGGTGTCTGACGAGCCAGTAAATCTACATCTACACTATCATCTATTTTAATAGGACGAAGGTGTACGCCAAATACTTCTTTGCGTTCATTTAAATCGGGCAGGTCTACATGGATTTGACGGTCGAAACGTCCGGCACGTAAAAGAGCTTTATCCAATACGTCTACACGGTTGGTAGCGGCAAGGATAATAACACCACTGTTAGAACCAAAACCGTCCATTTCTGTCAAGAGCTGATTCAATGTATTTTCACGTTCATCGTTTCCTCCCATTGCCGGGTTTTTACCACGGGCACGCCCTACTGCGTCAATTTCATCAATAAAGATGATACAAGGAGCTTTCTCTTTTGCCTGACGAAAGAGGTCGCGAACACGGGAAGCACCTACACCAACGAACATTTCAACAAAGTCTGAACCTGCCAGAGAGAAGAATGGCACATTAGCTTCGCCGGCCACTGCTTTGGCAAGCAGGGTTTTTCCTGTTCCCGGAGGACCAACCAGTAATGCACCTTTAGGTATTTTACCACCAAGGTCAGTATATTTCTGTGGTTGTTTCAAGAATTCTACAATCTCTTCCACTTCTTGTTTGGCTTCGGCAAGTCCTGCCACATCCTTAAATGTGATTTTAATGGCACCACCTTTTTCAAAAAGTTGTGCTTTGGATTTTCCTACATTGAATACTCCGCCGCTACCTCCGCTCGCTCCACCACTCATTCGGCGCATAAAGAATATCCAGAGTCCGATGAGGAAGATGATAGGCAAAAAGTTTATCAGGATAGAACCAAAAATGTTGTTCTTTTTATCATAGCTTATGGAACCATCAAAATGGCCTTCTTGTTTTTGAGCATCAATGAAATTACCAAGACTCTCACGTGTGGGAGCTTCAGTGGTAATCATAGGATTTTTGCCAACGCGGGTTGAATCTTGTTTAAATACCTTGCCTACGAACTGTGGCTTGATAAACACTTCAACCGAGCTGTCGTCATATCCTACTACTTTACTGACATAACCTTCACGAACGTATTGTTGGAATTCGTCGTAAGGAATCTGTTTGCTTATAGCCCCCCCTTGATTACTCCACCAAAGGCCCAGGAGCATCAGGGCTATAATCATATACATCCAGTTCAGGTTGAACTTGGGCATATTTACTTTATTGGGTTTCTTGTTGTTATCTTCCATATTGAAAAATTAGTCAATGTCGGGGATCGTTGTTAACTTGGCATCCGCCCAAAGATTTTCCAGATTGTAGAAATTTCTGGTTTCAGGCAGGAATACATGTACCAGCACATCTGAATAATCCATAGCTACCCATTCGGCATTTCGCAGGCCATCTATTGCAAATGGCTTGATGTCTGTACCTTTTCGGGTGAAATCTTTGATTGAATCAACGATGGCTGTTATTTGGCTAGGTGAGTTACCTTGACAAATTACTAAATATTTACATATTGTATCGCCAATATTTGTCAGGTCGGCTATAACGATGTTTTTACCTTTTTTTTCTTGAATTCCTTCTGTTATCTTTTCAATTAATATTTTCGTCTCGTTCATTTATCGGTTGAAATTTAATAATCAATGTTTTTACTTCTCTATGTATAACAAGGAAGCTCTTATCTTTGTTTCTTGCTATATTAACATGATATAGGTTACAAATATACGCTGAATTCTTGTATCAAAGAAAGTTATGTCGTAAAACTCTTCTTTTTTTGTGTTTTTTAGGGATGTATCCTTTAAAATAGGGAGAGCATCATTGATTTTTTGCAAAAAAAATATGTGAATTGTTTGAAGTTTCCAAATTCTTTGTATCTTTGCACCCGCAAACGAGAAACAATTAAGTTGACCGTTGAAAAATAAGTATTGGGCTATGGTGTAATGGTAACACTACAGATTCTGGTCCTGTCATTTCTGGTTCGAGTCCAGATAGCCCAACAAGAAAACGTGAAGTATCTTTGAGATGTTTCACGTTTTTTTTTATAAGCTAAAACCTATATAAAAATAAAGGGAATGCAATCATTCATGTTTTTTGATGCATTCCCTTTATTTTTTATATTTTTACTGCTTTTTGTTTACTCTTCTTCTTTAATTGATTCATCAATTACTTTAATTTTCTGCAAAACCAATTCCAGATCAGCTTTCAACTTGTCTACTTTTCGATTGAGTTCCGTTAACAGGCTATTTCCCTTTTTAGAAGCAGATGTCAGGAAACCAAGATTGTTTTCATAAGTTTGGAGTTCGCTTTTCATATTTTCATATGCGCGAACCAGTTTTTCGCGTTCTCTGTATAGAGTTTGTGATCCTCCTCCTTGAATACTACTGATGTTGGATTTGAAATTACTCAATTTCTTGTTTGAAGCGCTTATATTAAAACGCTCGAACAGTTGATCAATCAAAGTATGGTATTGTTTGTACAGCTTATCTTTTTCCTTGAATGGCACGTGTCCTATGGCGTTCCAGTCTTTCATCAGTTCGCGAACCTGTTTGCCTGCTTCTTCCGTATCCATGGATTCGTCAATAGCGGTTAGCTGGTTGATAATATCTTTCTTCTTCTCCATGTTCTCTATTTCGACAGAACGTTGTGAAGAAGTTGCTTTATTTTTCTGTTCAAAGAAATAGTCACAAGCAGAAATAAAACGTTTCCATACTACATCTGAGTATTTTTTTGAAACTGGTCCGATCGTTTTCCACTCTTTCTGCAATTTGGTCAATGCGTCGGCTGTTGCTTTCCAGTCGGTACTGTCTTTCAACGCTTCTGCTTTTTCACACAACGCTTTTTTCTTCTCCAGATTTTCGTTCATTCCTTCTTTCAATGCTTTGAAGAACTCTCCTTTTTTCTTGAAAAAGTCATCGCAGGCATGACGGAAGCGTTCGAATATTTTCACATTCATCTTTTGCGGTGCAAAACCGATTGTTTTCCATTTGTTTTGCAGAGCAATAACTTCCTGGGTTTTATTTTCCCAGGCTGAGAATGTTTTCAAATCGTCGTATGTGATAGCTTCTACGATTTCACAAATCACTGTTTTCTGATCCAGATTATGTTGTTCGGCTTCTTTTAAAGCTTCGAAGTGCTGTTGATGACGACGATTGACTACTGTAGATGCTGTTTTAAAGCGGTTCCATACCTCATCACGAAGTTCTTTTGCTACAGGACCTGTATCACGGAATTCCTGGTGTAACTTCTGTAATTGATGGAAAGCCGAAACAACATCTTCTTCATTTGCGAGTTTCTCAGCTGCTTCGATAAGACGATTCTTTATCTCAAGATTTTTCTTGAAATCATATTCGCGGAATTCATTGTTAAGCTTCAGTATGTCATAGAATTTTTCTACATATAGCTGATAGTTCTTCCAGAGTTCGTTTACTTTAGCCTGGGGAACCAATTTGGTTTCATTCCACTGCTGTTGTAGCTTTTTGAATTCTGTATATGATTTGTTAGCGTCATCAGGCGATTCTACCAATTCTTTGAGCTCTTCTATGATTGAAAGCTTGATTTGCAGATTTTCTTCTTTCTGCTTTTCCATCTCGGCAATCTGGGCGCCTCTTTTTTCTTTGATAACAGCCATCACATTTTTGAACTCTTCTTCTATCGCATCACTTTGTGGTACGTAGTCTTCTTCTGAACCGCCATTTTCAACAAATAGCTTCCTGGCCGCTTCCTGTTCGGCATTATGTATCTTATAAAAAGATTGCTTTAAACTGTCCAATTCTTGCTTGTTGGCATTTTCTGCATCTTGAGCAAGTTCTTTCATCCGTGCAAGTACTTCCTCTTTTGTTACCAGCCGAGGAGCTGTTTCGGGTTGTTTTTCAGCATTTGTTTCTTCGGCTGGAGTTTCTGTTATAGTTTCAGAAACCTCAACTGTTTTCTTTTCTTCTTCTAACTCCCCTGGATTCAAAGGTTGGTTAGTGTCATGAGAGTCCATCATTGTATATTCGTTTTAGGAAATGGGGATTTAACTCCTTCTTTATTACATTAGGTCACAAATTAATGAAATAAAACGATTACTTCATACTTTTTTGCCTGATTTTTTTTTATTTATCTTTCATTTAGGACAATAAAACAGTAATTCCCATATAAAGCATCATGCCGATAATGTCATTTGTGATGGCTATAAACGGTCCTGTAGCAATGGCAGGGTCTATTTTAAGCTTTTCAAGTGTCATCGGGACTAAAGTACCAAAAATAGAAGCAAACATTACTACTGCAAATAAACTGATAGATACAGAATAGGTAACGGTTGCCATGGCGCCAAAGCGAATGAAATTATATGTATATACTAATAAAGAAATAATTGTTGCATTGATTAATGCTACTATTGCCTCTTTAGTAACTTGCTTAAAAGTGTTTTTAGTATCGAGAGAACTGTTAGCCAATCCCTGCACGATGAGTGCTGAAGATTGTGTTCCGACATTTCCTCCCGTACCTCCGATTAGTGGGATATAGAGAGCCATTTCAGGGTGGGCGGCAAAGGTTGCATCGAAGTTTCCTAATATCATGGAATTACCGATACCGCCCAACATACCAATAAGTAGCCAGGGAAGACGTGCGGTGGTTTGACGAAGAACGTTATCGTCTGTTTCTACGTCTTGTGAAAGTCCGGAAGCTAACTGATAGTCACGTTCTGATTGTTCACGTACTTCATCCATTACGTCGTCAACGGTGATCTGTCCGACGAGTCGTCCGATGCTATCTAATACCGGAATGGCTACAAGGTCATACTTTTCAATGATTTGGGCAACTTCGTCAATGGGTGTGTCTACATGTACAGAGATCGGATCTTTCTGCATCACGTGTTTCACTTTTGATACGGAAGGTGAAGTGATCATCTTCTTTAAAGGGAAAATACCACGTAGCCGCTCGTCATCGTCTATTACATATACGTAGTAGATTTCATCCAGTTCTTCTGCTTGCTGACGCATCTCTTTCAGGCACTCCGGCATACTCCAGTTTTCGTTAACGAGCACCATTTCAGTTCCCATCAAACCACCGGCTGTATCTTCGTCATACTTCAAAAGGTCGACGATATCGCCTGCCTGTTCTATGTCTTCAATATGTGAAAGAACTTCTTCTTGCTTTTCTTCATCAAGTTCTCGCATCAGGTCTACGGCATCGTCCGTATCCATGTAATCAACAAAACGTTTGGCGATTGTTTCGGAAGGTAGAATTTCGAGGAATTCTTTACGAACGTCCTCGTCCATTTCCACTAATACGTCGGCAGCGGTCTCGTTGTCGAGCAGCCGGTAGACAAAACGGGCCTCTTCCGGGTTGAGGTCATTACACAACTCGGCTATATCAGCCGGATGAAGGTTGATAAGAAATTCCTTAACCTTATTAGCATCTTTTTGCTCAATAAGTTGTTTGACGTTGTCTATGTATTCCTCGTTCATCTTAATTTATATCTGATATTTAATGAAGATATACTATTTTTCCATTGGGTGTTAATACTTCTCTGATACTGTCTCCCTGAAACTCTTCGGATGTAATGCTGAGATCGGACTTTTCATCCGGATAGGTGATATTACTAATCTTCAGCATTGTGTGAAATAAGTTATTGGAGCTGATTGGACTGTCTTTGTGACTGTTCAATATATCATATATTTCCGGAAACTGTTTTCTATAGCAATCAGAAAGCCATATGATAAAGGGCACGTGTACTTCATTCCGACTCGGATTTGGGCTACTATGCATCAATTCTTCGGTACCGTCATCATATAGATTTTCTGCATGGTCTGAAATGTAACTGACAGCAGCTATACATGATTGTTGCTGTACCCTTTTTATGATTTCGGATAATATAAAATCAGTATACAGAACCGAGTTGTCGTATGAGTTAGTGACAATTGTTTTTTTATCTTTATTAATCTCATTGTAACTAAAATCCTTAGGCATTGCCGGTTTGAACTTTGCAAAGTTTTCGGGATGTCGGTAGTTATATTTGAAATGATTGCCCAATGTATGAATTATAATAAATTGCTTTTGCTTATTACAAGCAAGTACTTTATCCAGTTGAGGCAATAATTTTTCATCATAATTGTTGTCGGCACCGTAGTCTACTAATTCAAAGTGATGGTAGTCTGAGTTATGAGCAATCCGAAGAACGTAGGGATCATTGAAAGATTGGTTGGCAATCCACGCTGTAGAAAAACCACACTCTTTAAACGCTTCCGGAAGTGTTTTTTCCTGATATGCTATCTCCGGTGATTCCGGAGTAGCACGGCTTAGCAATAATGGAAGTGCTCTGACCGTAATATTGGCTGTAGAAAGTACATCTCCAAAGCTAACCAGATTCTCTGTATGCTCAAGTAGTGGAGTTGTTTTTCTTTCATAGCCATTTATAGAGAAATGGTCTGCACGGGCAGATTCTCCGATAACCAGAACATATATTTCTTTTTCATTGGGTGGAGTCAGACTTTGTACGTCAAATTTAAACGACTTTAATCTTTCATTCATGGCCTTGACCTCCGAGTTGTCTTTCAGATGCTTGGTATAAGATAGGAACAAGTTCACGGGAAAGATTTTATAATACTGGTGCACAACCCGGTACGAACTGACTACCAAACGTCCCGAAAAAGTGCTGCCGGAAGGGGATGACAGGAATGTATTTGCAAACAGAGTAACATTCCAGATGATGAAAAGGGGAATTAAAGCTATGCGAAACCATTTAGTTCCTAAGTAGCGGTTTGGAATTTTATATACTTGTATAAAGTAAATCCCCCATATTAACAGCATTATGATAATTTCTAATTTGAAAGAAGACAGAACTTCCATGCTCTCTTTGAAGTCTGTTTGAAGCATGGAGGTTATGAATGGGGACGAAACCGGCATTCCTAACAGTTTCAGATGCATTATCTCAATTGGTGCAAATAATAGGAAAATACCTTCAAAAAGGAAATAGATTTTGCTCTTCAAAAAAGAAAGAGGAAGCAATAATACAAGTGTATATAGAAGTAGATAGCCAATCCTGTCACTGAATTCTTTTTGTATATCGACAGACATGAACAGGCTGGACAGGCAAGGAAGGAATAGGATAAAAAATAAGATTCCTATTCTTCCTTTTTCCAGTGTATCTTTATTTATTTTATTCCATATTGTCAACATCGATCTTTGCCTTGTGACTCTTTAGAGCTTCTTCTACACTGTTAGTCAAGTCAATGAACTGCTGTACCGATAGTTGTTCCGGCCGTTTATTGAATAAAACATCTTCCGTCAGCGGACATTCTTTGCCTAATATTGGTTTAATAGAATTACGTAATGTTTTTCTACGTTGATTAAAAGTGGTTTTTACTACTTGTTTGAATAGTTTTTCGTCACATCCCAGTTCAACTGTTTCATTACGTGTCATACGTATTACGGCGCTTTTTACTTTTGGGGGCGGATTGAAGACATGTTCGCTGACCGTAAAGAGATATTCCACCCGATACCATGCTTGTATCAATACGCTGAGAATACCATAAGTCTTGCTTCCCGGCCCTGCTGCAATACGTTCGGCAACTTCTTTCTGAATCATACCGGTACAACAAGGTATCAGATCTTTATTTTCGAGCATCTTGAAAAAAATCTGACTGGATATGTTATAAGGATAATTTCCGGTTAACACGAACTGGTTGCCATTAAAGACACGTTGCAGATTCATTTTGAGAAAGTCGTCCTCAATAATACAGTCTTCCAGTGACGGATAAGCTTCGCGCAGATAGGCTACCGATTCATAATCTACCTCTACTACTTTCACCGGGCGTTCCTTTTTCACAAGAAACTGTGTGAGCACACCCATTCCCGGCCCAACTTCCAGAATAGGAAGCGTAGGAAACGTATCAACAGTGTCGGCAATATCCTGTGCCACTTTAAGGTCTTTCAGGAAGTGCTGTCCGAGAAACTTTTTAGGCTTTACTAATTTCATTTATCAACTAAATAGTTACTTTTGCAGTCGACAAAGGTAATTCTTTTACTTGAAGAATAAAGAATTAAGAATGAAGAAACTAATAAAAAAGGCTCTGAAACTTATTTTACCACTGGTTTTGGGAGGCTTTATCTTGTACTGGGTCTATCGTGACTTCGATTTTGCAAAGGCAGGTGATGTGCTACGGCATGGCGTAAACTGGTGGTGGATGCTTTTTTCATTAGCATTTGGTGTATTCAGTCATGTCTTTCGTGGTTGGCGCTGGAAGCAAACGTTGGAACCTTTGGGAGCTTTTCCGAAAACGAGCGACTGTGTAAATGCTATTTTCATTTCCTATGCTACCAATCTTATATTACCTCGGGTAGGAGAAGTGTCCCGTTGTGGTGTCCTTGCCAAATATGATAATGTCTCGTTTGCAAAATCTTTGGGTACGGTAGTTACCGAACGGCTGATTGATACTATTTGCATCGTTTTTATTACTGGTATCACATTCTTATTACAGATGCCTGTTTTTCTCACTTTCTTTGAAGAAACCGGGACTAAGATTCCTTCCATTGTTCACTTGTTGACATCTGTATGGTTCTATATCGTTTTGTTTTGCATTATTGGAGTAATAGTACTTCTTTACTATTTGATGCGAGCGTTGTCTTTTTTTGAAAAAGTAAAAGGAGTTGTCCTTAACGTTTGGGAAGGAGTGATGTCTTTGAAGAATGTGAAAAATATTCCTCTTTTCATTTTGTATACAATCCTTATTTGGGTTTGTTATTTTTTTCACTTTTATCTCACATTCTATTGTTTTGGGTTTACCGCTCATCTGGGTATTCTTGCCGCACTTGTTATGTTTGTAGGCGGTACATTTGCTGTTATCGTTCCTACTCCCAACGGAGCCGGGCCCTGGCATTTTGCTGTTATCTCGATGATGATGCTTTACGGAGTAAATGCAACTGATGCAGGAATATTTGCCTTGATTGTACACGGAATTCAAACCTTTTTAGTAGTTTTGTTGGGAATATATGGTTTAGTGGTTTTACCACTAACTCATAGACAACGAAAATAAGAACCTAAAATTAATTCGTTATGAGTACAATCCTCTCTTTAGCTCCACAGAATGTGTGGAAGCATTTTTATTCATTAACTCAGATTCCGCGTCCGTCGGGACATATGGAAAGAATAACTGAGTTTCTTCTTAATTTCGGAAACAGCCTGGGACTGGAATCATTTGTAGACGAAGTTGGTAATGTTATTATCCGCAAACCTGCTACTCCGGGTATGGAAAACCGTAAAGGAGTAATTTTACAGGCTCATATGGACATGGTGCCTCAGAAGAATAATGATACAATACATGATTTTGAAAAAGATCCTATTGAAACTTATATAGACGGTGACTGGGTGAAAGCCAAAGGCACTACGCTGGGTGCCGATAATGGACTGGGGGTAGCTGCTATCATGGCTGTTCTGGAAGCCAAGGATTTGAAACACGGTCCATTGGAAGCTCTTATCACAAAGGATGAAGAGACAGGGATGTATGGTGCTTTCGGACTTAAGCCGGGAACGTTGAACGGAGAAATCCTGTTAAATCTGGATTCGGAAGATGAGGGCGAACTCTATATCGGCTGTGCAGGTGGTATGGATGTTACAGCTACGCTTGAATATAAAGAGGTGGAACCCGAAGAGGGTGATATTGCCATCAAGGTCACATTGAAGGGATTACGCGGTGGACACTCCGGACTGGAAATCAATCAGGGACGTGCGAATGCTAATAAGTTGCTTGTACGTTTTGTTCGCGAAGCAATTGCCACTTACGAAGCCCGCCTGTCTTGCTGGGAGGGTGGAAATATGCGTAATGCTATTCCGCGTGAGGCTTCTGCCATCGTTACTATTCCTGCTGAAAATGAAGAAGAGTTGTTAGGCCTGGTAAAATATTGTGAGGACCTTTTCAATGAAGAGTTTTCTGCTATCGAAACTCCTATCAGTTTCAAGGCCGAACGGGTAGATATGCCTGCGGGGCAGATTCCGGAAGAAATTCAGGATAATCTGGTAGATGCTATCTTTGCCTGCCAGAATGGGGTAACCCGTATGATTCCTACCGTTCCTGATACTGTAGAAACTTCTTCTAATCTGGCTATTATTAGTATTGGTGGTGGTAAAGCAGATATCAAAATTCTTGCTCGTAGCTCAAGTGACAGTATGAAAGAGTATTTGACTACAAGTCTTGAATGCTGTTTCTCTATGGCCGGAATGAAAGTAACAATGACAGGTGGATATTCCGGTTGGCAACCGAATGTAAATTCTCCGATTTTGCATGCAATGAAAGAATCTTATAAGAAACAGTTTGGCGTAGAACCTGCTGTGAAAGTAATTCATGCCGGATTGGAGTGTGGTATTATTGGTGCTATAATTCCGGGACTGGATATGATCTCCTTTGGTCCTACATTGCGTTCACCGCACTCTCCGGACGAACGTGCATTGATTCCTACTGTGCAAAAATTCTATGACTTCCTGGTGGCTACATTAGAACAGACTCCGGTGAAGTAAATATGTAAAAGAACTCATTCAAAGTATACAAGCCCTGCCCACTTAACTTGGTGGACAGGGCTTTTTGAGTAAATAAGAATCTGTTTAATAAATACAATCTTCTATTACTATGTGCGGTAAGAGAGGTATTGTGTTACTTTTTTTATTTTTCGTTACAATGTAGGATTGGCTGCTGTTCCTCTTTTATATAAGAATGTCATATTTTATAAATCTCTATTAGGTTTCTCTACGATGATCTGGTCGAAACTCTACGAGAAATGGGTCGTTTCTCGTAGAGTTTTTACTCGTTTCTCGTAGAGTGAAAATGCTGAAATGTAACATCTTGATATATAGACTGTTGTAAATAGTGGTGCGTGTTGAGTGTTTTTATCATTAAAGCGTTGTATTTTATTCTTTTTATTAATTATTGATATATTATAAATCTTTACAAACATTGTGCTTGGCTGAATGTAATTCCTATTATGGTGTGTCTATAGGTTAACATTGTTAATGCAAAATTTTAACGATATAACTTTCGTAGGCAAGAGTGTACAATTTTGCACTCTATAAATGTACATTTTTGCGTGACTATAGTGTACAACCTTGTACTTTAAAAGTGTACACTTTTGTATACCTTGTCTTTGTGATTCTATTCTTGTTGAAAATCAGTGGTTTAAGATTATTGTGACGATCTTATTCAGCTCTTTGATTCATTCTTTCGAATATTTATAATTCTTTTTTTGATAACTATAGTATCGGTAGGAGCTTGTTTATAGTATTCTATGACTCTTTGAGGAGTGATCAAAAACGCTCCGATTGTTTTTTGAGTGATTCTTTTCAGTTATGGTAACAAATGCTTTACTTTGTAGTAGATAAAAGATATTCGCATGAAAAAACTGCTTAATTACCTTAATAGTCCTTATCCTGTATTTTATCAGCGCTGGAAGATTGCAGTGATCTCATCTGTTATTGTGTTTTTAATATTAGCTTTGTTACAGCCGTTTGGTATAAGCAGTATCGGACATCATAAATTGGGTATCTTATTGGGATATATGGCAGTGACAGCAGTGTTTCTCTGTATTCCGGTTTATTTGTTCCCTGCGTTATTTCCGGCGTATTATGAGGATGATCGCTGGACGGTTGGGAAACATATTCTTAGTCAGGTATATATTTTCTTTTTTATAGCCATTGGAAACTGGCTTTATTCCGCCATTGTATTCAATTGGGGATTTCGCCTGGATATTTTTTACAGCTTCCTGCTTTGTACGGTGATCATAGGCTTTTTTCCCTCTGTACTTTTTATCTTGCTGAACCGAAACCGGCTATTGGCCTTCCATCTCAAAGAAGCTACAGAAATGAATTTGCATCTTCAGAGATCGGCTGCTACTGCAAATGTTGAAAGAGTGGAGCGGGAGGATACTGTGATTCTTTTTGCCGGTGGTGTCAAAGAAGTATTGGAAGTGAATACATCCGATTTGTTTTTTGTAGAGGCGGATGGTAATTATGTGAAGATAACTTATCGGAAGAGTCATGAACCGGTAAGAAAGCTGCTACGTATGACAATGAAGCAGGCTGAAGAGGCAACGGCTGTTTATCCTTTCATTATTAAGTGTCATCGTGCATTCCTGGTCAACTTACATGCAGTGTCCCGGGTGAGTGGAAACTCGCAGGGATATCGTCTTTCGCTCGATGGCTGTGAAGAGGAAATACCCGTTTCACGTGCTTATAGTAAAGAGATCAAAACACTGATAGAGAACATGAATGAGGCATAGCCGTTCGTCACAAAACAAAGCAATTCGTCACAACGAATAGGTCATTTATCACATATCCGGGCTGTCTGTCCCGGATATTTTTTTCCCTCTGTTCTTTCCTTTATGTTTGCCGGTGAAAACGTTAGCAAGCAAAAAAATGAAAGATCTGTTTTTTATCTCAATCGTAGCTTTGTTTCTCTTTTCTGTTCATGTGCAGTCGCAGGTAGCAGTAAAAGACACAATATTTCTTACCTCTTTTTCAGATAGTGTTTCACTGGATGAAGTGGTAGTAAAAGGAAGCAAAACTCCCAAAATGAACAGTCGTTGGAGTAATATGCAACCTGTGGAACTGGTAACTGTGGGAGGAGCAAGCGGTAATCTGTATCAGGCATTGAAGACTCTTCCCGGTACACAAATACAGGGAGAAAGCGGACGTTTGCTGGTACGTGGTGGAAGCAGTGACGAAACGCAAACTTATATAGACGGTATGCATGTTCTCAATCCTTATACTACTACCGGTACAAATATCCCGGCACGCGGACGGTATTCCCCCTTTATGTTCAGTGGTATCAATCTCTCTACAGGCGGGCATTCACAAGAGTATGGTGAAGCCTTATCGGCTGTACTTCCTTTGGAAACGAAAGATGATAGCCCGATTAATAAAGTGGGGATGAGCCCTTCTACTGTTGGTATAGGTGGTGGCGGGAATCGCTCTTTTAGAAAAGGCTCTATTGCTTTGAATCTCGATTATCAGAATCTTGCTTTTTATAATAAAGTATATCCGGGAAGAGTAAACTTTGAGAAACCATATGAACTGTTTTCGGGAGCTATCCAGTTTCGTTATCTACCTGCTGAGAATGTAATTTTTAAGATATATGCCGGCTATGACCGGACAGATTTTTCTAACTATACCGGTGAAGACTGTCGTCTGTTCCGCCTGAAAGAAGACAATGTCTATTTGAATGCCACCATCCGTACGAAAACGTCTTCCGGTTGGAACTGGTTTGCCGGAGTAGCTTACTCTTTTTTTGATCGAAAAGTAGGGGGAGCTGCTGTAAGCGATGACAATTGGAACGAACGTCAGAGCGAACTACATCTGAAAGCAAAGCTGACTAAACGCTTGCGCCCTTTTTTGCAACTGGATATGGGAGTGGAATCTTTCCTTCGCCAATATAGAACTCGCTATTCTTTCGGGCTTCTTGCCGCTCAAAAGAATATTGCCCCAACGGTAGAAGCCGGATTTGTTACAGCTACTCTTTATCCGTTTGAGAATTTGAAAGCCGAACTCTCTTTCAGAACCGAGTATACATCTCTGAACCGGAAGATAAGTTATTCTCCCCGTCTGGCACTTCGTTATACCTGGAATGAGATTGTATTCTCAGCTACGTTGGGTCGTTATACCCAATCGGCAGATAATAAATATCTGGCACAACAGACTTCTTTGCGTTCCGAAGCTTGTGAACAGTATAATGTAGGAGCTTTGTACGAAGCAGCAGGGCGTTTCTATAAAGCAGAGGTATATTACAAAAGGTACAATCGTCTTACACTTTTTACTCCCGATGGTCTGACTTCGGGCGGATATGGGAACAGTAAAGGAATTGATCTTTATTTTGAAGATCGTTCTTTATTAAAAAACTTTGAGTATTATCTTTCTTATTCCTTCAATCTATCTAAACGCAAATGTTTGGAGTACAGTGAACTGACTACTCCGCAGTATGCCACCCGCCATAATGCTTCTTTGGTATTGAAATATACTATTCCCAGGCTGCGTACTATTATTGGCCTTACGGAAGGGATTGCGAGTGGGCGTCCATATCATAATCCCAATCGTCCCGGTCTGATGAATGATGAAGCAAAACCATATAACAGCCTTGACTTAGGCATTACTTTTCTGGCTACTAAGAAGATAATTATACATGCTTCGGCCACCAATATACTTTGCCGTAAGAATGAGTTCGGACGAATAGATGGTGTCCCGTTACGAGCTTCCAGTGATCATTTCTTCTATCTCGGTGTCTTCATCACCTTAGGTAAGAAAGCTGCTTATGATGTTTCTAATTTTTAAATACATGTGATTATGAAAACAAATCTGATTTTCTTATTTTTAGTTTTTGCAAGTGTAATAGGTAGTGCTCAGACATTAACCTTGAAAGTAGAAGGTGTAGAGAACGTGAAAGGGTATCTATATGTTGGTATTTACAACTCTCCAGAGTCATTCATGAAGAAACCTGTATTTGGATTCAGAGTGCCGGTGCAGGATTCGGTTATGGTCGTTCCCTGTCAGGGACTACCTGCCGGTACGTATGCCATTTCATTGTTTCAGGATGAGAATGAGAATGGAGTATTGGATACCGGCTCTTTCGGACGTCCGACGGAAAAGTTTGGCTTCAGCAATAATGCTGAAGGTGTAATGGGAGCGCCAGCTTATAAGAAGTGCGTTTTTGAGTTCAGGCAGGATATGATGATGAAGATTCAGTTGAAATAGTTTATTATCAAAGCTTTCTTTCTGTTTTTTTTATATATTTGTGCCGACAACAAAAAGTAAAGCTATTTATGCCTTTATTAAGATAATTGCTATGCGAAACACACTTTTTATTTTATTTATGTTTCTATTTTCCTGCTCTCTGGTGGCACAAGAGACATTGGGTAAAGTGGTGAATACTCTGAAAGAACGTATTAACTTATCGGCATATGCCCAGTTGGGATATACCTATAACAGTGCAGCCGATCCGGATAATACATTTGATATCAAACGGGTTATTTTTATGGCAGACGGGAAGATTACAGAACGTTGGTCATGTTATTTTATGTATGACTTTGCAGTCAGTTCCCTGCAGGAATTATATACAAGTTATCAGTTCCTGCCGGGACTTTCTGTTCGCGTAGGGCAGTTTAAAACACCCTATACCATGGAAAATCAGTTATCACCTACAACGGTGGAACTGATAAATTGCTATTCTTTACCGGCATGTTATCTGGTTGGTATCAATGGAAGTGATGTTCTTTGTTCTGCAAGCGGGGGGCGGGATATCGGTTTGATGATTTATGGCGATTTGTTTAAAAAACTGCTGACTTATAAAGTGGCGTTGATGAACGGGCAAGGTATAAACACAAAAGATAAGAATTCTCAAAAGGATGTAGTGGGTTATCTGTCGGTGAACCCTTTAGAGTGGCTTACTGTGGGTACTTCCTTTGTTATCGGTAAGGGGCATTCGGTTGCGGGAGCACCAATTCATGGAATAGAACCGGGTGAAAACTACCGGCGCAACCGCTGGAGTGTGGGAGCTTTCTTAACAGGAGAAAAGGCGAGCTTGCGTACGGAGTTTATGTTAGGCAAAGATGCTGATGTGAAAAGTAACGGGGGATATGCTACGGGATGTGTCCGGATTATTCGTAATGTGGAAGCCGTTGTTTCTTATGAATATTTAAACCGGGATGTCGTTGCAGAAGATAAGCAATCAAATTATATGGCTGGTTTACAATACTGGTTTTATCCGAAGTGTCGTCTTCAGGTTCAATATACTCGTTTGAGTCCGAAACATAACGATCCTTCGGATCTGGTACAGGCTCAGGTGCAGGTACGGTTTTGACTGAAGGAGGATAACTATTTGTTTTTTTTCAAAAGATTCTGTTATTTATTCAATAGTTTGTATCTTTACGCATCATGTTACTAATAGTTGAGAATGAATGATGAAAACTAAAAATGAATATATAGCTGATGTTAGGCAATTTAAAGAGAAGTTTGCCTCTAAATATGGTATTCGCTCAATCGGTATTTTTGGTTCTGTTGCCCGGGGGGAGCATCGGTTGGATAGCGATTTAGATGTGTTCGTAGAGTTGGAAGAGGCAGATCCGTTCACGATGTTTGATATTCGGGAAGCACTTGAATCTCTGTGTGGCTGCAAAGTTGATTTGCTTCGTTTGCGAAAAGGGTTGCGTGATTTATTGCTTAAAAGAATAGAACAGGATGGAATCTACATTTAAAGAGGAAATTACGGATAAGTTAGCTCAAATATTAGAGTCTGTTGAAGTGATTGAGGAGCGGTGTAAGAGTTATCAGAATATTGATGATTTCTTGCAAACACCGTGGGGGATGACAATACTTGATGCTTGTATTTTGCGTTTGCAGGTTATTGGTGAGACAATAAAAGCCATTGACGATAAGACCAGACAGGCTTTGTTTATCCGGTATCCGCAGATTCCCTGGCGTAAAGTGATTGGTTTACGGAATATTATTTCGCATGAATATGCCAATATTGATTATGAAATTATCTGGACAGTGATACGTAAACACCTTCCTCCTTTGAAAGAGACAATATTGCTTATAAAGGAAGAACTATAATTCAATAATATACGATAGAGAATTATATAAAAATGTAGAGTCTAAAAAAGACCCTACATTTTTTTTAAGCTAAAAAGTGCCATTCTTTAAACTTTATTCTGTTTCTTTGTTCTAATATAAAATGACTTAAACTTTGAACATATGAGAATAAAACAGATTTGCATGATGGTATTGCTTGCTTTAGGAGTAGCCCCCTGGGCAAATGCGCAGACGTTTGATAAACTATGGAAACAGGTGGATCAGGCTGAACAGAAAAGTCTGCCACAAACAGTTATTCAGTTGACAAACGAGATTTATAAGAAGGCGGAAACGGAGAAAAACTCTCCGCAAATGCTGAAAGCATACACGTGGCGGATGAAGTACCGCGAGATGCTGACTCCCGATAGCTTTTATGTAAGCCTGAACGGGCTGGAGCAGTGGGCTAAGACTGCGGAAAAACCGATGGACCGTGCCGTACTGAATTCGTTGATAGCGGGTATCTACTCCGACTATGCCTCCCGTAACCGCTGGCAGATATTCCAACGGCCGAATATTGTGGATGAAACTCCTTCTGCTGATATACGTGAATGGAGCGGAAATATGTTTGTGCAACAGGTGATGCAGCATACTACAGAGGCTTTGAAAGACAAAGAGTTGTTGTTGGCTACGTCCGCACGTATCTATATCCCGTTTGTAGAGTTAGGTGATGCCAGCGAATATTATCGCCACGATATGCTTCATCTGTTGGGTAGCCGTGGAGTAGATGCATTGAGAAATGTAAATGGGCTGGATAAAGACTCTGTTGTGAATGCCGGCATTGAGAATATCTATCAGGAGATGCTTGATACTTACAAAAGGGTTAATATGGATGATGGCTACGTGCTCACCATGCTCAATTATCTGGACTGGCGGCGTAACTCCGATAATACCTTTGTTCCCTACCGTGCGCCACAAAAGTTGATAGGGTTGACGCAAGACCCTTATCTGGCCGGACTTGACAAGTTACGGACTGAGTTTAAAGCTCATGATATTTGTGCCGAAGTTTATTTGGCTAAAGCAAGATATGCTATTGAGAAAGGACAACAGGCAATGGCTTTACAGATTTGTGATGAGGCTGTCAGGCTGTATCCGGGCTACAAACGTATCAATGCTTTAAAGAATCTGAAACTGGAGATTCTGAATCCCGCTTTGTATGTACGTGCTGATGAAGTCGCTTATCCCGGTGCCGACATGAAGTTGATGGTCAACCATAAGAATCTGGATGGTTTTACTGTACGTTTGTATCAAGAGAAGAAGTTAGTGGCAGAAGAACATTATTCTTTGCTTCGTCCCGAAAACTATCAGGAACAGGATACTGTTTTCACCTTCAAAGCTCCCGCAGAAGGTAGCTATGTGATGCGTATTGTTCCCGATAGCAAAGCAAGAGAAAACAGTGAAAGCAAACTGAATGTGACACGCTTCAAGGTATTGACATTACGTTTGCCGGGTGATCAGTATGAAGTGATAGCCCTCGACTGTATGAGCGGGCAACCTATTGAAGGAGCTGTTATTACACTTTATACCAATGATGAAAAGAAACTGACGGAGTTCACTACCAATGCGGAAGGAAAAGCTAAGTTCCCTTATAAACGAGAATATCGTTACCTCACTGCTACCAAAGGACAGGATATGGCAATGCCTCTGCAAGGTATTTACGGAGGCAACTATACTTACTATACCGATAATAAACCTGCTGATTATGTGAAACTTCTGACAGATCGTTCGCTTTATCGTCCGGGACAAACGGTTTATGTGAAAGGGATTGCTTATGAGCAGCAACTGGATACGGCCAATGTGTTAGCTAACCGTACTTATACGTTGACCCTTACCGATGCCAACCGACAGGAAGTAGGCAGGAGAGAACTTCGGACCAATGAGTTTGGTTCTTTTGCAACAGAATTTACATTGCCTGCTGCCTGTATGAACGGTATATTTACACTATCTACAGAAAAAGGTACAACAACGATTCGTGTGGAAGAGTACAAACGTCCTACCTTTGATATTACTTTCGATAAGCTGACAGGATCTTATAGCTTAGGTGATAAGGTAGAGGTAAAAGGCTCTGTTAAGACCTTTAGCGGTGTTTCGTTGCAGGATTTACCGGTAAATTACACCGTTACCCGTTTCTTACGTTTCGGTTGGAGAGGGGTACAGACGGGTGTAGAACCCATTGCTTCGGGGAGTGTGTTACTCAACGAAGACGGACAATTCACTGTTCCGGTGTTGCTGGAAGGTGATAAGAAGATGGATTTAGGGTATTATGTTTTCCGGATAGATGTAACGGTCACCAATGTGGCGGGAGAAACACAGACTTCTTCTTATAACGTGAGTGTAGGCAATCGCTCCATGACACTGGGAGCTAACATTCAGAATCCGCTATGCAAAGATGATTCTATCCGGCTTACTTTTATTGCTACCAATCTTGATGGGCAGCCTGTGAGCGTGGAAGGGAATTATAAACTATATCCGGTTGTGGACGGTGCAAAATCCGAAGATGCGATAAAGGGGACTCCGGCCTTTACCGGAACCTTTGTATCCAATAAGGAGATACTTTTTCCGGGATGGGCCTCCGTGCCTTCGGGAGAATATCTGTTAGTGATGTCTGCAAAAGATGACCAGGGACGGGAAGTGACTAATAAAGAAGAAGTTATTCTCTTCTCAACTGCTGACAAACGTCCTCCGGTAAATATTCCGGTATGGTATTATGCCGAGAATACATCGTTTGATGCTGCGCATCCGGCTGTATTCTATTTGGGTACTTCAAAGAAAGATGCATACGTCATGATGAATCTATTTAGTGGCAATACAATGCTCGAAAGCAGGATATTGCGCTTGTCCGATTCTATAGAACGTTTTGAATTCCCCTATAAAGAGTCGTATGGCAACGGATTGTCTGCTACATTCTGTTTTGTAAAAGACGGTGGAGTCAATCAGCAAATGGTGAGAATGACAAAGCGTCTGCCGGACAAAACCTTGACGATGAAGTGGGAAGTGTTCCGTGACAAACTACGTCCCGGTCAGGAGGAAGAGTGGAAACTCACGATTAAAACTCCACAAGGAATGCCGGCCATGGCCGAGATGTTAGCTACCATGTACGATGCTTCGTTGGATAAAATATGGAAAGGAGATCAGAGCTTGCAGGTATTTTATAACCTCTCAGTACCTACTACCCGTTGGATGGATGGGTATTGGGGAATGAACTCTTATAATTATTGGTTTCCGTATAAGAGCCTGAAGGTAGCTCCTATGGTATATGATCAGTTTATTGTTATTTTTTCGGGAATTGAAGAGCTGCTTTCGGTCTATAATACGAGGCGGGGTGGCGTAAGAATACGAGGCTTAGCGAAATCCGAAGCAAATGCTCCGATGATGTCTATGGTATCAAAAGAAGCTGCCAGTGATAAAGCTGATGTTGTTTTCACAGAAGAACTGGCAGAAGGAGCAGCGGGAGAAACTCTTCCCGAGGCTACGGAAGAACTGCGTACAAACTTTGCGGAAACTGCTTTCTTCTATCCGCAACTTCGGACCAATGAGCAGGGCGAAGTCTCTTTCTCATTTACTATGCCACAAAGCCTTACCCGCTGGAATTTCCGTGGATATGCCCATACCAAAGGCATGCTGACTGGAATGATCGACGGATCGGCAGTGACCAGCAAAGAGTTTATGCTGACACCGAATCTGCCCCGTTTTGTCCGTGTAGGTGATAATACCTCTGTTGCTGCCTCAGTGGCAAACCTTACCGGAAAGAACCTTACCGGAACAGTCAGCTTTATTCTCTTTGATCCGATGACGGAGAAGATAATCAGTACACAGAAACAGAAGTTCACTGTAGAAGCCGGACGCACTACCGGTGTTAATTTTCTGTTTACCGTTACTGATAAGTATGATGTATTGGGGTGCCGTATGATTGCTGACGGTGGTTCGTTCAGCGATGGTGAACAGCATCTGTTACCGGTACTCAGTAATAAAGCCAATCTGGTAGAGACTGTGCCGATGCCTGTTCGTGGAGAAGAGACACGGGTTTTCTCACTCGACAGTTTGTTCAACGACCACAGTAAGTTGGCAACTGACCGTCGCCTGACCATCGAGTTCACCGGTAATCCTGCCTGGTATGCAATACAGGCTTTACCTTCACTGAGCATGCCCGATAACAGTGATGCTATCTCCTGGGCTACTGCTTATTATGCAAATACATTAGCTTCGTACATTATGAACTCACAGCCGCGTATTAAAGCTGTGTTTGATAGCTGGAAACTGCAAGGTGGAACGAAAGAAACATTCCTTAGCAACCTGCAAAAGAATCAGGAAGTGAAGAATATTCTTTTGTCCGAGTCTCCCTGGGTAATGGAAGCGAAAACCGAAGAAGAGCAGAAAGAGCGTATTGCAACGTTATTCGACCTGAATAATATACGCAATAATAATATCACAGCCCTTACTCGTCTGAAGGAACTTCAGCAGCCCGACGGTTCCTGGGCATGGTATAAAGGAATGAATGGTAGCCGGTATATCACCAATTATATTGTAGAGTTGAATGCCCGTCTTGCCATGCTGACTGGTAAACCATTGGAGGGAGATGCTTTGGTTATGCAGCGTACTGCTCTCAGCTTCCTCAATAAAGAAGCGCTGGAAGAGTATAAAAATATCCGTAAGGCAGAGAAGAATGGCGATAAAGTGAAAGGGCTTTCTGCTTCAGCATTGAAATATCTCTACCTTATTGCTATTTCCGGTGAGCAGATCCCACTTGCAGAGAATCAGACTGCTTACAATTACTTCCTTTCAAAAGTTATGGAAACGCTGACTACCCGTTCTATGACCGATAAGGCACTTGCTGCCATTGTTCTGGAGAAGGCCGGACATAAGAAAGAAGCGTTGGAATTCATAGCTTCTTTGAAGGAGTTTTTGACAAAGACGGATGAACAGGGTATGTTCTTTGCTTTCAATGAGAACCCGTATTCATGGGGCGGTTTGCAAATCCCGGCACATGTGATGGTGATGGAAGCCCTTGAACTTGTTTCCGGCGATTCGTCAACGGTAGAGGAAATGAAACTCTGGCTTTTGAAACAGAAGCAGACACAGGCATGGGATTCTCCGGTGACTACTGCAGATGCTGTTTATGCATTGTTGCAAGGTGGTACCAAGCTGCTCGAAAGTCAGGGAGATGTACGTATTATTATTGCCAATGAAGTACTGGAAACACTTTCACCTGCCAAGACAACCGTTCCCGGATTAGGATATATCAAGAAGACATTTACTGATAAGAAAGTGGTAGACGCCCGTAAAGTAACTGTTGAGAAAAGAGATGCCGGAATAGCCTGGGGAGCTGTTTATGCACAATATCAGGAAGATATGAGCCAGGTGAAACAGCAAGGTGGTGAGTTGAATGTAGATAAGAAACTGTATGTAGAACGCTTGGTGAATAACGTTCGTCAGTTGCAGCCTGTTACAGCCGGTACGGAACTTGTTGTTGGCGACAAGGTTGTTTCACGTTTGACGATTCGCCTGGATCGTCCGATGGATTTCATCCAACTGAAAGATCAGCGTGCTGCTTGTTTTGAACCTATAGAAACACTTTCCGGTTATCGTTGGAACAATGGATTTGGATATTATGTCGATATAAAAGATGCATCTACCAATTTCTTCTTTGACGGATTGGGTAAGGGAGTCTTTGTATTGGAATACAGCTACCGTGTCAGTCGTTCCGGAACGTATGAAACCGGATTGGCAACGCTCCAGAGTGCTTATGCTCCGGAGTATGTTTCCCACTCTGCTTCAATGAAAGTGACGGTGAAATAAGTGCTGATTCGAAGACGGTTGCACTTATTATAAAATACTGATTGTATTGGAACGCAGATTAACACAGATTTTCGCAAAGAATATGAAGAGAAAGAGTCGTAATCTCTTGTCTTTGCGTCAATCTGCGTTAATTTGCGTTTTATCGTTATAACAGTGCAGCCCACTAATCACTACTCACTAAACCGCTAATCACTATTAATATTCCTTTCAATCCGTTCCATATCTCGTCGAAAACTCCTACATTTGTGCTTCAAATATAATATATAAAGCATGAAACGCAGTATACTCTCTATATTAACTGTTTTTATTATCACTTTGTCTGCCATTGCCCAACCCCGTCTTTCGTCCAATAAAGAGACGCATAACTTTGGGCAAATAGAATGGAAACATCCTGTAACTGTAGAATATACCATTACCAATACCGGAGATAAGCCATTGGTACTGACCAATGTCACCACATCTTGTGCCTGTTCGGTTGCCGATTGGACGAAAAAGCCGATTGCTCCCGGCGAAAAAGGTACTGTCAGTGCAACTTTTGATGCCAAAGCCCTTGGTCATTTTGAAAAAACGATTGGTATTTACAGCAATGCCCAGCCCAGTCTGGTATATCTGAAATTTGTAGGTGAAGTGGTGCAGGAAGTTACGGATTTTGCAAAAACACATCCCTATGCCATTGGTTCTATCCGTTTGGATCGTACTGAATTTGATTTTCCGGATGCACACCGGGGAGAAAAACCGACCATTACATTCAGTGTCGTGAATTTGTCGGACCGTCCTTACGAACCTGTACTGATGCATCTTCCTCCCTACCTGAAAATGGAAAGAACGCCGGATGTGGTTCTGAAAGGAAAGAAAGGAAAGATCAAACTAACGCTTGATACGAAACAACTCACCGATCTTGGCCTGACACAGACTTCTGTCTATCTGGCTCGTTTTGCCGGTGATAAGGTGAGCGAGGAGAATGAGATTCCTGTTTCGGCTATTCTTCTCCCGGACTTCTCGGGTATGACCATGCAGGACAGCCTGAATGCACCTGCCATCCGCTTGTCTGAAGACAACATTGACCTCAGTGCGCGGTTGGCTAAGAAGAACAAAGCCTCTCATGATATTGTTATTACAAATACGGGCAAAGCACCTTTGCAGATCAGTAAATTGCAGGTATTCAATTCCTCGGTAGGAGTGAGCCTGAAAAAGACGGTTCTTCAACCGGGTGCAAGTACCAAGCTGCGGGTTACCATTCATAAAAAGAATACAGGCAAGAAGAAACACCACTTACGTATTCTGATGATCACGAATGACCCGGCGCGACCGAAAGTAGAAATTAATATAAAACGATAATCCCTAAATATCATTACCATGGAACATCCGGAAAACAGCGAAGAATATAAAGGACTGGTTGTCAACAAAGGTATTGAGCAGCCTTCATCGGTAAATCCTTATCTGAAGCGTAAGCCGAAGAAGCGTCAGCGCTCTGTAGCAGAGTTTGTAGAAGGGATTGTACAAGGAAATATAACGATCCTCAGTCAGGCAGTGACCTTGGTGGAAAGCGTGAAGCCCGAACATCAGGCTATAGCTCAGGAAGTGATAGAAAAGTGCTTGCCATTTTCCGGAAACTCCATTCGGGTGGGGATTAGTGGTGTACCCGGTGCCGGAAAGAGTACTTCTATTGATGTCTTCGGTCTGCATGTGCTCGAAAAGGGAGGTAAGCTGGCTGTGTTGGCTATCGACCCGAGTAGTGAGCGTAGTAAAGGGAGTATTTTAGGGGATAAGACCCGTATGGAACAACTATCGGTACATCCCAATTCGTTTATTCGTCCCAGTCCCTCAGCAGGTTCATTGGGGGGAGTAGCACGAAAAACCCGTGAAACGATCATTCTTTGTGAAGCCGCCGGTTTCGATAAGATTTTTGTAGAGACAGTGGGAGTGGGGCAGAGTGAAACGGCTGTGCACTCTATGGTCGATTTTTTCCTGCTGATTCAGTTAGCAGGTACAGGAGATGAACTTCAGGGCATTAAGCGTGGTATCATGGAAATGGCGGACGGTATTGTCATCAACAAAGCCGATGGAAGCAATATAGATAAAGCCAAGCTGGCTGCATCCCAATTCCGCAATGCTTTGCATCTTTTCCCGGCTCCCGACTCTGGCTGGACACCACAGGTCTTGACGTATTCCGGTTTCTATAACATAGGTGTGAAGGAGATATGGGATATGGTTTATGAATACATCGACTTTGTGAAGGCGAACGGATACTTTGAATATCGACGCAATGAGCAGAGTAAATACTGGATGTATGAAAGTATTAATGAGCAGCTTCGCGATAGCTTTTATCATAATGTAAAGATTGAATCGATGCTATATGAAAAAGAACAACAAGTGCTTGGCGGTAATCTGACCTCTTTTATAGCAGCAAAGACATTATTGGATACCTATTTTGAAGAATTGAGAAAATAAGGATATTTATTCACTTTTTATCTGTCATCTTTCACTCTTGGGTGGGGCTTTTTTGAAAAGGAAATTGTACCTTTGTGCCCCTAAAAGAATAATATCATTATATATATACAAAGATGACGAATAATAATGTGATTGAGCAGGAAGAAGCTTTGTTGCTGAGGCGTAAACTTGACTTGTTGCTTCGTACTGGTAAATTATTGGTAGAAAGTGCTGCGGATACAAATCGGATTGTACGCAATATGAAGCGTGTAGCTGCTTATTTGGGGTTGCCGGAAGATAAACTTCATATTGATGTAAGCTATACAATGCTGGTAGTGAATGTCAGTGATGAGGCGCACTCTTTTTCTAAATTTCAGAAGTGTGAGAAGCATGGCATTAATATGACTGCCATTTCTGAGGTTAGTAAACTATCCTGGCGGGCTATTGAACATGATTATTCTTTGGATCAGTATGAAGAAGAACTGGAGAAAATCTGTTCCCGTCCGCGTAATTACATTCCTTATCTGGTAGCCATTGGTGCCGGTTTTGCTTGTGGAGGTTTTTGCAAGCTGTTTGGTTGCGACTGGATGGCCTTCTTACTGGCTTCTGTTTGTGCTTTTATCGGTTTCCGTGTTCGGGCTCGGTGCATGGAGTTTGGTATCAATGTATATATGAGTATTGCCATCGCGGCTTTTGTTTCTACTTGTCTGGCTTATGCTTCTTCGTTTAGCGGACTCTCGTCTACTCCTTATCATCCGCTTTTGGCCTGTGCCTTGTTTATTGTTCCGGGGGTTCCGTTAATCAATTTTGTGGATGATATGATAGACAATTATCTGCTGGTGGGCATCACGCGTGCTGCTAATACCGTTATGATGGTGGGAGCTATGGCTTTCGGTATTGTTCTTGCTATCCGTTTATGTGTAGTGGAGGATGTCAGTATTGATAAAAAGTTCAGTGAATTGAGTATGATTCCCCACGATCCTTATTATGTATATGCGATTGCTGCTGCAATTGCTGCAATGGGTTTCTCTATGATATTCAATATTCAGCGTCGTTTACTTTGGGTGGTAGCCGTAGGCGGTATCATTGCTGTGTGCACACGTAATTTTGTGAATTTCGAATTAGGTTTCGGACCGGTGATCGGTTCATTTATGGGTAGTTTTGTAGTCAGTCTGATTGCCGTGAAAGCTGTTCATTGGTTTCATGTTCCCAATCACGTATTGACCATTCCTTCCGTTATCCCTATGATTCCCGGTGTATTGATGTATCGCTCTTTGTTGGGACTCATCGGCATGCACGGCGTAGTAGGTGAAGTAACAGTTGCCTTTTACAACGGTATCAATTCTGCTCTTATTATTCTTTGCATAGCCTTAGGCGTAGCTGTCCCTAACATTTTTGCCCGTCGTTATATTGCCAAAGACCGCCAGAAATTCCTGGAAGAAGAACTGGCAAAGAGAAAGGCGAGGGGGAAGTTTATAGAATGGTGATGAGTGGTTAGTGATTAGTGATTAGTGATGAGTGATAAAGCGCAGCCACTAATCACTCATCACTCATCACTAATCGTTAATCACTATAATCCTCCTTCCTTCTCCAAATCCGCCCTCGACTTGCTTTGTGTCACGATATATACACCCAGAAATACCAGACCGATGGCGATTCCTTTTTGCCAGCCAAAGGTACCGATACCCATGACTACTGCCGCGATAGACGCGATGATTGGCTGTACATAGTTGTACATACTAACTACTGTAGGGCGGAGTAACTTCTGCGCTGTCATTACGCAGATATAGGCGATGAAGCTTCCCCCCAATACTACATATAAAACCTGCCAGATGGCAGGTACGGAAATTGTGCTCCATTCAATCGCTGCTACATCCTGATAAGAGAATGGGATGTAGCACATAGAAGCATAAATGAACATCCATTTATTGATGGTGACTGCAGAATATTGCTGGGTAAGTCCTTTGAATACAGTCAGGTAGATAGAGAAACTAAGCTGTGCCAGCAGACAGAGTAAGTCTCCCCAGATACTGCTATTGGTATCTCCTGAAATCTGACTGCCTAGTATGAGTATCAATGCTCCCATTGCTCCGACAAAGATACCTAATACTTTCTTGTTCGTAACCGGTTCTTTCAGGTAGATGGCGGCTACAATCATTGTGATGATGGGCAGAGTGGTAGTTACAATAGAGGCATCGATAGGAGAAGTCAATGACAATCCGAAGATGAAAACTCCCTGATTGAATACCAATGCAAACAAGGATGCAAAGAATATTTTGAGCATATCCTTATGATTCACATATTCCTGCTTACAAAATACGGAGAGTATCCAGAAAGCGGCAGCTGCCCCCACCATTCGAAAAGTAGTGACCGAAAGAGCAGAAAACTCTTGCAAAGCAAATTTTCCGATGGGAGCCATTAGTCCCCACATCACATTGGCAGTAAGGGCAAACAGATGTCCTTGTACGTTCTTGTTGATATTCATCTTTTTAGTGACCTTTATTGAAAACTGCTGCAAAGGTAACCAATTTATCATTTGAATTGTTTATATTTGCCTTGATATAAAGCAAGAATAGCATGGAAAAACAAGCCAAATATATCCGGCGTATTGAAATAAAAGGGTTATGGAAAAGATTTAATATTGCCTGGGACCTGCGCCCTGACGTGAATATCCTTTCCGGCATTAATGGTGTTGGTAAAACAACTATCTTAAATCGCTCTGTAGGTTATCTGGAGGACCTTTCTGGTGAGATGAAGAACGGAATGAAAGACGGGGTAGATATTTACTTTGATGATCCCGAAGCTACTTATATTCCTTATGATGTAATCCGTAGTTATGACCGCCCTCTTATTATGGGTGATTTTACTGCCCGGATGGCTGATAAAAATGTAAAGTCTGAACTTGACTGGCAGCTCTATCTTTTGCAACGCCGTTATCTGGATTATCAGGTGAATATAGGCAATAAAATGATTGAACTTCTTGCCGGTAATGATGAAGATGAGCGGAAAAGGGCAGCTACTTTATCGTTGGCTAAAAAACGCTTTCAGGATCAGATAGATGAACTGTTCAGCTATACCCGAAAGAAAATAGACCGGAGGCGGAATGATATTGCTTTTTACCAGGATGGTGAGCTCTTATTGCCCTATAAACTCTCTTCCGGCGAAAAACAGATGCTTGTTATCTTGCTGACTGTATTGGTGCAGGACAATGAACATTATGTTCTTTTCATGGATGAACCGGAAGCCTCGCTCCACATCGAGTGGCAACAGAAGCTTATCGCTATGATTCGTGAACTGAACCCCAATGTACAAATAATACTGACCACTCATTCGCCTGCCCTCATTATGGAGGGCTGGCTCGATGCTGTCACCGAAGTAACCGATATTACAACGAATGTAGTTGACAATTGACAGTTGACAATTGACAGTTGATAGTTGAGAATACAGAGTAATTTCAATCGTAAATAGTAAATCGTCCAATCGTAAATCTCACATGGCATGGCTCAAACCCTACGCGACAATCTGACTTCCTCTTACTTTAGTGCCGCCCATAAGCTTTATCCCAAGAACACACGCCGGAGAATCGTAGCTTATGTGGAAAGTTATGACGACGTGCCTTTCTGGCGCACGTTGTTTGAGGAGTTTGAGAATGATGAATATTATTTTCAGGTAATGCTTCCTTCGGCCACCTCTTTGGCAAAGGGGAAGAAGATGGTACTAATGAATACTCTGAATACGGCCGAATTAGGAAAAAGCCTCATCGCCTGTGTGGATAGTGATTATGATTTTCTTTTGCAGGGAGCCACTGCTACTTCCCGGAAGATAAACAGAAACAGATATATCTTTCAAACCTATACCTATGCCATCGAAAATCATCATTGCTTTGCAGAGAGTTTGCATGAGGTATGTGTACAGGCCACATTGAATGACCGTCCGTTGATTGACTTTGCTGCTTTCATGCGGAGATATTCCCAAATAACTTATCCTCTTTTTCTTTGGAACGTCTGGTTCTATCGGCAGCATGATACACACACGTTTCCTATGAGTGATTTTAATACATATATCCGGTTATTGGACGTCAATCTGCGGCATCCTGAACGATGTCTGGAAGCTTTACAAAGGACGGTCTCTGCCAAACTATCGGAACTGCAAACCCGTTTTCCTCATTATATTAGTCGGGTGGATGCCTTGGGTTCCGAACTGGAAAAGTTGGGATTGGTTCCAGAAACAACTTATCTCTATATTCAAGGGCATCATATAATGGATAATGTAGTGATGAAACTTCTGATACCGGTTTGTACGCTTCTTCGCAGAGAGCGGGAGCAGGAGATAAAGAAATTGGCAGAACATGATGAACAGTTTCGTAATGAACTGACTTGTTATCAGAACAGTCAGATAAACGTAGAAATCATGTTGAAGAAGAATAGTGCATACAAAGCACTGTATCTTCACCAATGGTTACGCGACGACGTAAGGGAATTCCTGGAGAAAGGGTAGTGACGTGAAACAAACAGGGTGTTTTGCCGTTGCCCTATTATAACGGCAGATAAAGTATAACAATGGAAAAAATTACAGGTATAATCAAGGGAATTCTCCAGTCATGGGGATTTAATGAGTCGTGGACTGATGATTTAACGAGCGCTATCATTTTAGTTATCATTTTGGCTATTGCTTTTTTGGGAGATGCCATTTGCAAGCATGTTATCCTGACGACGGTTACCCGGCTTGTGAAAAAAACAAAGGCCACATGGGATGACGTTGTGTTTGATCGTAAAGTGATGATTTACCTCAGTCATCTGGTGGCACCTATCATTCTGTATATACTGCTACCGCTTGCCATATCCAATGCCGGTCTGCTGACTTTTATATTACGTATTTGCATGATTTATATCATTGCAGTCTTTTTAAAGTTTATCAGTGCACTTCTCTCTGCACTTTATCATGTATACAGCGAGCGTGAGCAGTTTCGCGACCGTCCTTTGAAAGGATTGTTACAGACGGTTCAGGTCATTCTCTTCTTTATTGGTGGTATTATTATCGTCAGTATTCTGATTGATAAATCGCCAATGGTGCTGCTTACCGGTCTGGGAGCTTCTGCCGCTGTCCTGATGTTGGTATTCAAAGACAGTATTATGGGCTTCGTTTCGGGCATTCAACTTTCTGCCAACAATATGCTGAAGGTGGGAGACTGGATTGAAATGCCGAAGTATGGGGCCGACGGAACGGTGATTGAAGTAACTTTGAATACCGTAAAGGTACGTAACTGGGATAATACCATTACCACTATTCCTCCCTATGCTTTGGTCAGTGATTCCTTTCAGAATTGGCGAGGTATGCAGGAGTCCGGAGGACGACGTATAAAGCGTTCTATCAGGATTGATATGAACAGTGTGAAGTTTTGTACTCCGGAGATGTTGGCAAAATACCGGAAAATACGTTTGCTGAAAGACTATATCGAAGAGACGGAGAAGGTAGTGGAAGAGTATAACAAAGAACATGGAATAGACAACTCTGTGTTAGTGAATGGCCGTCGCCAAACCAATTTGGGTGTATTTCGTGCCTATCTGACTAATTATCTGAGAAGTCTTCCGGCAGTCAACCAGGATCTTACATGTATGGTGCGTCAGTTGCAACCCACCGAACAAGGTATTCCTCTCGAACTCTATTTCTTCTCGTCCATCAAAGCCTGGATTCCTTACGAGGGCGTTCAAGCCGATGTGTTCGATCATGTGCTTGCCATTATTCCGGAATTTGATTTGCATGTATTCCAGAATCCTACAGGAGAAGATTTCAGGGCGTTAAGCAGGAATAATTAAGAATTTAGATTAATACTATTTACAACAATGAATGCGCAGCAAAGTTATATTATCCGTGAGATTACTCCACTCTCTGACAAAGATTGTTTTTATATAGCCGAGCGGTATAAGACGGAATTTACATACCCTATTCACAATCATGCCGAATTTGAACTGAACTTTTGTGAGAAGGCTGCTGGAGTACGTAGGATTGTAGGTGACTCTGCGGAAGTAATTGGCGATTATGATCTGGTGTTGATTACCGGGCAGGATCTGGAGCATGTCTGGGAGCAAAACGAATGCAACTCAAAAGAGATACGCGAGATAACTATTCAGTTTTCTTCTGATCTTTTCTCTAAAAACTTCATTAATAAGAATCAGTTCGATTCTATTCGCCGGATGTTGGAACGTGCGCAAAAAGGACTCTGCTTCCCTATGTCTGCCATTATGAAAGTGTATTCCATGCTCGATACATTAGCTTCTGAAAAACAAGGATTTTATGCTGTGCTTAAGTTCATGACTATTCTGTATGAGCTTTCTCTCTTTGAGGAGGAATCCCGTACATTGTCCAGTTCTTCTTTTGCGAAGATCGATGTCCATGCTGATAGTCGGAGGGTACAGAAGGTACAGGAATATATCAATGAGCACTATAAAGAGGAGATTCGTTTGAATAATCTGGCAGATATGGTAGGAATGACTGCTGTTTCTTTTAGCCGCTTTTTCAAACTTCGTACCGGAAAGAGTCTTTCTGATTATATTATTGATATCCGTCTTGGGTTTGCCGCTCGCTTGTTGGTAGACTCTACCATGTCTGTAGCCGAGATCTGCTATGATTGCGGATTCAATAACCTCTCTAATTTTAACCGGATATTTAAGAAGAAAAAGGCATGCTCTCCTAAGGAGTTTCGGGAGAATTACAGGAAAAAGAAGAAGATCGTGTGAGAAGTGGTAGGGTTGTAACCCTACCTCCTCATAATTCTATAACCTCCTTAATTCTTCCTTTGTAAATGAGGTATTTCTTATTGCTTTCAGATTATCTTCCAGTTGGGCTACCGAGCTGGCACCAATGATGACTGATGTTACTAAATCATCTTTTAGAACCCATGCCAGAGCCATCTCTGCTAAGGTTTGTCCTCGTTCCTCTGCCATTTTGTTCAGTACTTTGATTTTGCTTAAAACTTCTTCTGTGAGTTGTTCCTTTTTCAGGAAACCTCCGCGGGCCATTCGTGAATCTTCGGGAATGCCATTGATGTATCGGTTCGTCAATAATCCTTGTGCTAAGGGAGAGAATGCAATAAATCCGGTACCATTTTCTTTGGCTTGTTGAAGGATACCCTCTTCTTCCGGTTCCCGGTTGAACAGGTTATATTTTCCTTGATAGAGCAAGCAATGTACGTCTCTTTCTGCCAGATATTTGTAAGCAAACTCAGCAGCTTCTTTCGGGTATTTGGAGATACCTACATACAAAGCCTTTCCTTGGTGGACAATATCTACCAATGTTTGCAATGTCTCTTCCAATGGAGTCACCGGATCATAACGGTGCGAATAGAAAATATCCACATAATCCAGATTCATACGTTTCAAGCTTTGGTTGAGGCTTGCCATCAGATATTTTCTTGATCCCCATTCTCCGTAAGGGCCCGGCCACATATCGTGTCCGGCTTTCGTAGAGATAAACAGCTCATCCCGGTAAGGGAGGAATGATTTTTTCATAATCTCACCGAACGTTTCTTCTGCCGAGCCATAGGAAGGCCCGTAGTTATTTGCCAGATCGAAATGAGTGATTCCTTTGTCGAAAGCATAATGTGCCATTCGCTGGCTGTTGGCAAATGTATCTACATCTCCGAAGTTATGCCACAGCCCCAGGGAAATTTCCGGGAGCATAATTCCGCTTTTACCACAACGGCGGTATTTCATACCGTTACTGTATCTCTCGTTGTCGGGTGAATAAACAGGGTTTATCATATTTGTAATTATTAGGTTTACATATCTAAGTATGTAAACAAAGATATGGTTTTTATACTAAAAAAGCAGCAAAAAAGACTTTACTATTTACTGAAAAGTCAAATAGTATAATGAAATGATAAAATAATACTGGATACTTAACTTCAACTGCACTATTTTTGTAATATCATTTTAAATCTGATAATTATGCTAAAGCAAATTGCGTTCTTTGTTGTTTCTATTACTTTATTGGGAGCTTGTACTCCAAAACAGACCCTCATTTCTTCTCCTTTCGTCCGCGTAGAAAACGGGCAGTTTATGCGTAATGATACACCTTATTATTACGTAGGTACTAATTTCTGGTATGGAGCGATACTCGGTTCCGAAGGTGAGGGAGGAGATCGCCAACGCCTTCGTAAAGAGCTGGATTTTTTGAAAAGTATCGGGGTAGATAATCTTCGTATATTAGTGGGCTCTGACGGTAATCGGGGTGTTACTGCCAAAGTAGAACCTACCTTGCAAATAGCTCCCGGAGTATATAATGATACTATTTTAGCCGGACTTGATTATTTACTGGCCGAAATGAGTAGGCGTAAAATGTTAGCTGTACTTTATTTGAATAACTCCTGGGAGTGGAGTGGTGGATATGGACAGTATCTCGAATGGGCAGGCTATGGTAAAGCACCTGTGCCGGCAGTAGATGGATGGCCGGCTTATATGGAATATGTGAAACTGTTTCAGCAATCGGATAGTGCGAAGGTTTTGTTTGCCAATTATGTGAATGATATGGTAAGCCGTGTCAATAGATATACGAATATAAAATATGTGGATGATCCGACCATTATGTCGTGGCAGGTAGGTAATGAACCTCGTGCTTTTTCTGATGAAAACAAAATACTGTTTGCTGCCTGGATTGCACAGGTGGCAGCTCAACTCAAGTCATTGGACAGAAATCATCTGGTGTCTACCGGTAGTGAGGGGATGTGGGGGTGCGAACAGGATATGGCTCTGTTTGAGCAGATTCATGCTGATCCGAATGTCGATTATATGAATATTCATATTTGGCCCTATAACTGGGGGTGGGCACCTAAAGATAGTTTACAGGAAAAACTTGAAACGGCAAAAGTCAAGACCAAAGCTTATATTGATGATCATCTGGTAGTGGCTCGTAAGTACAGAAAACCGCTGGTTCTTGAAGAATTTGGTTTCCCCCGTGATGGTTTTCAGTTCTCGAAAGAAAGTACTACCGGCGCAAGAGATGCGTACTATTCTTATGTGTTTGGTCTGATTTCTGATAAAGATGCTTCCGGTGGATTATTTGCCGGATGTAACTTCTGGGCATGGGGTGGTTTTGCAACTCCTTCTTCCGAGCGTGTGTTTTGGCAGAAAGGCGATGACTATACGGGTGATCCGGCACAAGAAGAACAAGGACTGAATTCTGTTTTTGCAACAGATAGCACAGTAGATATTGTGAAAGCAGCCAGTGTAAAACTAAAATAATCTGTAAGTTATGAAGTACCTATTAATAGGATTATTCTTTTTGATTGGCAGTGTTACTACAACAGGATGCGCTACAGAAATAGGAGAGTTGGGATCGGGAACGAAGAAAACGGTGGTGGAACGGAATGGCTGCCTGTCAGTGCGAGGAACCTCTCTTGTTAATGAAAGAGGCGAAAGTATTGTATTAAAAGGGGTGAGTTATGGCTGGCATAATTGGTGGCCCCGATTCTACAATGCTTCTACCGTCCAATTTCTGCATGATGACTGGGGATGCTCACTTGTGAGGGCAGCTATGGGAGTAGAACCGGAAGGTGCTTACATTCACTCTCCGGGACAGGCTCTTCAGTGCATTACTACGGTTGCGGATGCTGCAATTGCCAGTGGCATTTATGTGATTATAGATTGGCATAGTCATAGCATCCGTACCGAAGAAGCCAGACAATTCTTTACGCAGATGGCCACTCGTTATAAAGGGATCCCAAACGTGATTTATGAAATATTCAATGAACCGGTTGAAGATTCCTGGATAGATGTAAAGGCCTATTCGACAGAAATTATCCATGCTATTCGTACCATTGATCCGGAAGCACTTATTCTGATAGGCACTCCCCATTGGGACCAGGACGTTCATTTGGCTGCAGACGATCCTATAACCGGCTATACCAATATCATGTATACTCTACATTTCTATGCATCAACTCACAGACAGGAGCTTCGTGACCGCGCGGATTATGCTTTGAAGAAGGGACTTCCTTTGTTTGTATCCGAATGTGCCGGAATGGAGGCTACAGGTGATGGCCCCATCAATATCGGAGAGTGGGGCAGGTGGTTGGAGTGGATGAAAAAACACAGCATCAGTTGGGCTGCCTGGTCCATAGCCGATAAAGATGAAACCTGTTCTATGATTCAGAAATACGGCTCTTCTAAAGGAGATTGGAAGGATAGTGATCTGAAGGAGTGGGGTACGATCATTCGTGACGAATTGAAATTAACGAAATAAGAAAACATAAAATTATGAGAAAGATTACTTTAGTCGCTGTATTAGCGGCATTGTTGTGTATACCCTTCGGAGTGAAGGCGCAGAAATTTGAAGGATTGGCTGATACTCCGCCAATGGGCTGGAACAGTTGGAACAAATTTGCCTGTGATATAAACGAAGAAATAATCAGAGGCATTGCCGACGCAATGGTGGAAACAGGATTAAGAGATGCCGGATACATCTATCTGAATCTGGATGATTGTTGGCATGGCGAACGTGATAGCCTTGGATTTATTCAGGCAGATCCCGTTAAATTTCCATCAGGTATCAGGGCACTCGCTGATTATGTACATTCTAAAGGATTAAAACTGGGTATTTACTCGGATGCTGGCAGAAAAACTTGTGGTGGACGTCCGGGTAGCTTCGGTCATGAATATCAGGATGCTTTGCAATACGCTAAATGGGGAATTGACTATCTGAAATATGACTGGTGTGAATCCGAAGACATTAATCCGGTGGGAGCTTATAACTTGATGCGTGATGCACTTCGTGCTGCCGGACGTCCGGTTTACTTCAGCATGTGTGAGTGGGGGCATAGCAAACCTTGGGAGTGGGCTTCCGAAACCGGACATTCTTGGCGTACAACGGGAGATATTTATAATTGTTTCGATTGTGTAGATGAGCATCCGGGTTGGAAAGCTTTTGGTGTACTTCAGATACTTGACATGCAGAATGGACTTCGCAAGTATGCTGGTCCGGGACATTGGAATGATCCTGATATGTTGGAGGTTGGCAATGGACAGACTGTTAGTGAAGATCGTGCTCACTTTTCCATGTGGTGTATGCTTGCTGCACCACTGATCCTTGGGAATGACATTCGTAACATGAACCAGGATACGAAAGAGATTATTATGAATCAGGAAGTAATTGCACTTGATCAGGACAGTCTGGGTATTCAAGGCTTGAAGTTTGCTTCAGAAAACGGATTGGAATTCTGGTTCAAACCATTAGTGAATGATGAGTGGGCTTTCTGTATTCTCAATCGTACCACCACCTCTCAAGAGTATAGCATTGACTGGCAGAAGTTCAATTTGTATGATGAGGTAGCAAAGCGTTTTACTAATTTTGACTCTAAAGTATATAATATACGCAATCTTTGGATAAAAGAGGACGAAGGTAATACCCGGAAAGTGAAGCGTGTTATTGTTCCTGGTCATGATGTGGTATTATATCGTCTTACTCTTAATAAGAAAACAAAGAAATGAAAAGTTGGTTAGTAAACTTATGTTTGTTAGGGTATTCACTAACTTTATCTGCACAGTTGGATCAGGTAAAACCCAATTTGGATTATGAGGTGAAACAAACGAATGATTGGGTTTTTTATTCGCCAGCCAATCCTGTTATTCAGGTGGTTGTTGCTAACCATAAAGAGGTGACCCTTCCGGCTGTTTTACAGTTGGATATTTCTACAGACCGGCATCAGCCACTCTTGGCCCTTTCTCAGTCAATTCTTTTACAGAAGGGAGATTCTACAGAGATCACATTTTCGTTTACCCTTCCTGCGCCGGGTTTTTATCGTTGTGCTCTTTCTGAGGATGGACGGATGATTAAAAACTTTACTATTGGATATGAACCCGAAAGTATCCTTTCTCTGCCTGATAATCAACCCGATTTGAAAGATTTTTGGGAAAAGGCGAAAGCGGATTTGGCGGAGATAGTCCCCGAATATCAGTTAACTTTGATTCCTGATTCTTCCAATACAGAGCGCAGGCTCTATCGGGTGAAAATGAAATCGTTGGGTGGTGTTGAGATATCCGGTTTTTATTCTACTCCTGCAAAGAAAGGGAAATATCCGGCTATTATCTCTTATATGGGATATGGCTCAAAACCCTGGGTTCCCGGTGGTACTTCCGGTTATGTAGAATTTGTATTGTCCACCCGTGGGCAAGGGTTGCAAGAACCGGTCAATACCTATGGCGACTGGATAACCTATGGACTGGATTCCAAAGAAAATTATTATTATCGGGGTGCCTTTATGGATTTAATTCGTGCCATTGATTTCGTTACCAGCCGTTCTGAAGTGAATACTGACTATATCTTTGCCGAAGGAGGTAGTCAAGGTGGAGCATTTACTCTTGCCGCTGCTGCTTTCGATGATCGTTTTTGTGCCATTGCTCCTACCATTCCTTTTCTTTCTGACTATCCCGATTACTTCAAGATTGTTCATTGGCCGGCAGAACCTGTTCTTCAAAAGCAGAAAGAGATGGGGATAAGTGATGCAAAATTGTATCAGCTTTTGTCTTATTTTGATATAAAGAACCTTGCCGGTTGGATAAAGTGTCCGGTTATTATGGGCGTTGGCCTTCAGGATGAAGTTTGCCCGCCACATACAAACTTCTCCGGTTACAACCGTATATCAACTGAGAAAGAGTACCATATTTATCCTTTGAACGGGCACAATACACCTGAAAGTTGGTGGAAAACAAAGATGGACTTCTTTGAAAAACAGATGCGTAAAAGGAGTAGAAAGTAAGAGTCTGCTCTAAACAAAGAGTGTAAAGATTATAAGTGGTAGAATTGTATTAGTATATGATAATATTGTACTTGTCTCTTTTACCACTTGCTCCTACCTTTGCTAACGTAAAAATGTAAATCATTTATTTAAATCTATGTGTTGATATGAAGAACATTATGTTGTTTCTGATAGCACTCCTGATGAGTAGCTATGTGACGGCCCAACAAACCACCGTTACCGGTATCGTGACTGATGCGAATGACGGTTCTCCTCTGATCGGGGCCAATATTTTGGTGAAAGGCACTACGGTAGGTGCTATTGCCGACCTTGATGGTCGGTTTAGTGTGAATGTTCCTGAGGGAAAGAAAATTCTTGTATTCTCCAGTATTGGTTATAAGACGCAAGAAGTTACATTACAATCCGGTCAAAAGTCGGTAACCGTGGCGTTGAAGGAAGATTCGGAAATGCTGGACGAAGTAGTGGTAGTAGGCTATGGTACGATGAAGAAAAGTGATCTGACCGGTTCCGTAGCCAACCTTTCAGGTGATAAGCTGAAAGAATCTATTGTAACCAATGTAGACCAGATGCTTCAAGGACGCGTCGCCGGTGTGCAGGTTGCAGCCAATTCCGGTGCTCCGGGGGCGGCCAATTCCATTCGTATCCGTGGTGCAAGCTCCATCAACGGCACTAATGAACCTCTTTACATTATTGATGGCATACCGATGAGTGGTGAAGGTACCTCTACTGCCGGATTTGAATGGTCGGGTGGTTCCAACGGACAGAATGTAGTAAATCCCCTGGCTTCTATCTCTCCAAGTGATATTGTCTCCATGTCTGTATTGAAAGATGCTTCGGCTACGGCAATTTATGGAACTTCCGGTGCCAATGGTGTTGTTATTATCACTACAAAACGTGGGAATAAGGGACGTACGAATATCACTTATGATGGATATGCGGCACTTCAGCAACGTACCGGGAAAATTGATATGATGGATCTTCGTGAATTCGGAACCTATCAAAAGCAACTTTATGAAGAAGGTGTATTACCTAATGTGGATGTGGCCTATCTGGACCCTTCTTTACTGGGCAAAGGTACTGACTGGCAAGATGCCGTAACGAGTAATGCCTGGATGCATAGTCATAATCTTTCTTTGAACGGTGGTACTGACAAAACTCAATATGCATTTTCTGTTGGTTATATGGGACAAGACGGTATGCTGCTTAATTCAAACTTTGAACGCTATACCGGCCGTATGACCCTGGATAGTGAATTCAATAAATATATTAAGATGGGTGGCTCTTTTTCTTACTCTCGTACCAATGAGTCAATTATTAACAACGATGGTATCAATGGGGTGGTGATGCAGGCTGCTTTAATGTCTCCGTCTGTTCCGGTGTATGATTTTGATGGCAATTATGCCGGCCCCGAATCAGTAAACGGTTCATCTATTTACAATCCGGTTGCTTTGACAAACGACCAGATTAACACCCTGTTACGTGAACGCTTCATGGGGAATGCCTATGCTTTGATCACCTTTAACAAATATGTCAATTTCCGTACCGAGTTTGGTATTGATGGTTCCAATAATCTGAACAAAGGTTTCAAACCCAGCTACGAATATGGTCAGTTAAAGAATACCGATATCATGATTATGCAACGTGAAGAACATAGTCTTTATTGGATATGGAAGGGATATGCTACTTACAATCAGAGTTTCGGTAAACACAATATCAACTTTATGGCAGGGATGGAATCCTCCAAATCTTCTTGGGAAGGTACACAGTTGCAAAAGAATCAATTGTCATCTAATGATATTCATGTAATCGGTGCTGATGGTGTATTCACTTCCAATAGTGGTTGGAAAGACGCTGCCACGAAAGTTTCCGCTTTCGGACGTGCCAATTACAATTATGCCGACCGCTATTTATTGACTGCAACTTTACGTGCCGATGCCTCTTCTAAATTCGGAATTAATAACCGTTGGGGATATTTTCCTTCATTTGCGGCAGCCTGGCGTGTGACAGGAGAGGACTTTATGAAAGGGACTCAGAAATGGCTATCCAATCTGAAGTTTCGTTTGGGATATGGCCAGGTGGGTAGTGATAATATCGGAACGTACCGATATGGGTCTACCATGGTAGCTTTTCCTTCTGCTTTTGGTACGGCATACCGCATGGCAAACAATGCAAATCCGGATTTAAAGTGGGAAGCTTCTGTACAATATAATGCGGGTATCGACTTGGGATTATTCAACGGGAGGATTGATCTGACTGTGGATGCTTATTATAAGACAACCAAAGATTTGTTGTTGCAACCTTCTGTGTCTCCCGTTTTGGGAGGTTCCGGATGGACGGATATCCAAACACCTTTTATGAATATAGGAAAGGTTGACAATAAAGGTATTGATATCTCTTTGAACACACACAATATTGCTACAAAAGATTTCAACTGGCATTCAAACCTCACTGTTTCTATCAATCGCAATAAGGTGAAAGAACTGGATGAACTGGGTACCACCATTTATGGTAAACTGGATTGGTATGCCGGTTTCCAGACCGTTTCTATGATTAAGGTAGGACAGCCTATCGGTGTATTTTATGGATACCTTACAGACGGACTGTTTGAAAATGCCGAGGAACTGCGTACCCATGCCTTGCCCGAAGGAGTAGGTGTACACCGTACAACCGGTGCATGGGTCGGAGACGTGAAGTTTAAAGATATCAGTGGTCCGAATGGTGTACCCGACGGTGTTATCAACGAATATGACCAGACTATTATCGGTGATCCGAATCCTGATTTTACATTTGGCTTTACCAATACCTTTACATACAAGAACTGGGAACTTGGTATCGGACTGACCGGAGCGGTAGGTGGGGATATTCTTAACTATGTTCGTGTAAAAACAGAAGGGTTGATGTCACAGTGGGACAATCAGTCAGCTACTGTGCTCAACCGTGCAAGACTGGGTTATTATGACGGTATCAATACCAATGTGGAGAATGCTGATAATTGTTATCTCATCAATGGAACTTCTTCCCTTCCCCGTTGGAGCGGAAATGATATTAATGGTAATAATCGTATGAGTGACCGTTGGATTGAAGATGGTAGTTATCTGCGTATCCAGAATATTTCATTGGCTTATAATTTCCCTCAAGTCTGGCTGAAGAAGATTGGAATGGTAAACTGTAAACTCTATTTTAATGCGCAAAACGTGTACACCTTTACCGGATATTCCGGTCTTGATCCGGAAATAGGTTCATACAACCAGCAGGTAGGCCTGTCCAATGTGGATATGGGTCGTTATCCTTCGCCACGTGTATATACATTGGGTGCAAACATTACGTTCTAACTTAAAGGATTATCGAATATGAAAAATATATTTAAAACAATTTGTCTGTCGTATCTGTTAGCGGTGACATCGTCTTGTGCTGATTTCCTGACTATTGTACCTGAAAGCGAACAGGTGCTGGAAACTTATTATACATCGGAGGCTGCAATCAATGCAAATACAGCTTCTCTTTACAGTGCTTTTGTCTGGCAAGACTTCCATATGAACTTTATGTGGATGGCAGGTGATGAATTGGCAGGTGATCTTTTTTATACATTTGACCAGGAAGGACAGTTCTATTATATGACTTTCCAGAATGGTAACACTTATCTGACACAAGGTTGGAATGGCCTTTTCCGTGTTGTTTCTTACTGCAATAACATCATCAATGGCATGCCGGATGCAGCCCGCACGAATGGGATTTCTGAAACGATCATTAATCGTGCGCTTGGCGAAGCACGTTGTATTCGCGGTATTGCTTACTATCTGCTCACTGAATATTGGCAGGATGTGCCTATCATTACCGACAACAACATTTCCGGTGATCAGGTGATCCGTAATAAACAGGCAAGCGTTTATGAATTCATTCGTCAGGATCTGGAATTTGCTAAGGATAATCTTCCGGCTTCTCCGTTTCAGGCAGGGCGTTGCTCCGGATATACTGCTATCGGAATGTTGGCAAAGTTACACCTCACAATGGCGTCTCACTTGTCTGACGGTGCATCTGCCGATAATTTTGCGAAGGCTAAAGCGTATGCAGCCGAAGTGATAAACAAGAGCGGATTTAGTCTTTACGGAGATTTATCAACACTGTTTTATCCTGCAGGAAACAATAGCTCAGAGTCTTTGTTTGCCATTCAGTGTACGAATGACGGATATGGTTACGGTAACAGTCGCAATGTATCCCTCTCCCGTAATGCTTTGATTACTTTAGGATCTTCCTGGGGATCAGGTAAAGGTCCTACACTGAGTTTGCAGGAAACATTTGAAACTGGTGATCTTCGCCGTTACTATACTTACATGCGCAATGGCGATCAGTATGGAAATCTGGGTGGTGGCGGTTATACGTACAGCAACTTCTCCGAAGATGAGAGTACAGAGTCGTCCAACGAAATGCTGGCCCATGTCCGAAAATATGTAATAGGTGCGAATGACGACTGTGGCGGTTTGGCCGGAGCTTCCAATCAGGATGCCGGAAATAACATTTATCTGTTGCGTCTGGCCGATATCTATCTTTGTTATGTAGAAGCATGTATTGGTGCCGGTTCTTCTACAAACGATGTGTTGGCACTGGATGTATTCAAACAGATTCGTTTGCGTGCCGGACTTCCCTGGGAAAAAACAACCATAACCTATGATGAACTGATAAAAGAGCGTCGCGTGGAGTTTGCCCTTGAAAGTATAAACTTCTTTGATGTAAAGCGTATTGCGTATCGTGACATGAATAAGGCGCTTGCTTACCTGAATGGCATGGAACGCCAGCGTCAGTATGTTTCCAATGGTCAGTTTACCTGGCAGGAACGCAATGCTGTGGGCGCTTACCATGGCGGTTTCACTTCTCTCAATCCGAATGATGATCCAAGAGGTAAAGGTTCTATCTTCTATATCAATCCGGATATAGCAAAGATAACAATCGGTGCCGGTAATCTGGTATTACCTGTTCCGGCGGAGACAATAACCAAGACTCCTTCCATTACCCGGGACCCTGTAGATTATCAATTTTAACCTCTAAGTTTAAGAAGATTATGAATAAGTATATATTCAACATTGCTCTTGCAGTATTAACGCTAACCTTTTTCGGTGCATGCTCTGATGATGATGGAAGGGGTGCGAACGGTGGTGCTCCCTTGGTGAGATACATCCGTCCTTGCGATGCTGCAGTTTCAGACTCTTTATTGACGAGTGCTTATCTGGGCGATCGCATTGCCATTATCGGTGAACATTTGGGTGGTGTAAATGCCATTTACTTCAATGATCAGAAGGTCAAGCTAAATCCGAATTTTGTTACGGATAATGCCATTATCGTTAGTATCCCTTCCGGTATTCCGGGTGAAAAGCAGGATTTGATAAAACTGTATACTAATAATGATTCGTGTTACTATTCATTTGAGACGAAAGTTCCTGTCCCGTCGGTTAAATCGATGACCTGTGAATATGTCGCCGAAGGTGATATCGCCTATATCCAGGGATTGTATTTTGTCAATGAGGATGCTAATCCGTTGAAGGTTACTTTTACAGGAGATGTAGATGGTGAAATAGTCAGTCATGATGTGAACAATATTGCCGTAAAAGTACCTGCCGGTGCACAACCTGGTCCTGTTAGAGTAACTTCAGTATATGGTACTGGCGAGAGTTCTCTTAACTTTCGTGACAATCGTAATATTATTCTTGACTTTGACACTCTCTTCCCTGACGGTGGTTACAATCATGGTTGGCATGCCGGTGCAGGTTATGGTACCGAAGAGGGTATTAGCGGGCAGTATCTGATTTTCAAAGGTAAGATGAGTGATGACACCTGGGATGACAGTAACTTTGGTTATGAACGCTGGACGTACCGTACTACTGATTCTGATTTCTTCAATGCAGGCACTTTGGATAAATATGTGTTGAAGTTTGAGGTTAATATTCCGGACGTATGGTCGGCTGCGGCCTTTCAGATTATATTTACCGGTGCCGATGAAGTGTGGCTGAACTGGCAGGAGGGTGGTGCTACAGGAGGGAATCCTAATAATGCTTATATGTCTGATGCTACCTATCCGCGTGCATTGTGGATGCCTTGGACTGCTACCGGCTCTTATACTACTAATGGTTGGACTACGGTAACCATTCCGATGAGTGACTTTAAGTATAATGGAGACGGAGCGGAAGTAGGCGTGAAAGCAGCCGGTCATTATTCAGGAATCACCCTGTTTGTAGGTAAAGGCGGTGTAGCCGGAACAGAATGTACCCCGACCTTTTACATTGATAATGTTCGTGTTGTAGAAGCCGAATGATAAATTTAATTATAAATATGAAAGATATGAAACTCAATAGAATATTCAATCAAATGATATGGGTGGCGCTCATTGTTCTTTCTGTGACTTTCACGGCATGCAACAACGATGATGATGAGTCCGGTGCCATACTATTGGAGGCTTTCGGGCCCAGTCCAGCCCTGCGTGGTAGTAAGTTAACTTTTATCGGCAGGAACCTGGATCGTGTCACGAGCGTGGTGTTACCCGATAATATAGAAATTACAGATATCGAAGTAGTCGATAATCAGTATATCAAAGTTGTGATTCCTCAGAATGCTGTAGTGGGTTATGTGAGACTGAAGGGAGTCGGAGGAGTGGAACTTGTTTCTAAATCACAACTTTCCTATACAGAGCCCATTTCCATCTCCTCAATATCTCCTTCTCCGGTAAAGCCTGGCGATGAGTTGACAATTGAAGGTGAATATCTCAATCTGATGAAACGGGTGATTTTTGCTAAAGACGTAGAGGTAGGCGCTGATGAGTTCATCACACATGAACGGGAGAAGATTGTGGTAGTGGTGCCTCGTGAAGCACAAACCGGTATTATTACTCTGGCAGATAATGCAACAATTCCTGTTGAACTGGAATCAGAGGAAGAATTACAGGTGGTACTGCCGTCTGTGGAGAGTGTGCTGAATCTGACTGATGTAAAGCCGGGTACACAAATCAAAGTAACTGTGAAGGACATTGACTTGCTAACTTCTGTTGTATTATCTGATGATACTCCGGTGGAATTTGAAATAAATGAAGATGAACTCTCATTCACATTACCCGAAGGTGTTACTGATGGTGCTATCTCGATGATTGCTCCTTCTGGTGTAAAAGTAGCTATTGCCAACATCGGAGTAGCTGTTCCGGCAGAGTTGGTCGTAAGTCCTGCAACCGATTTGAAAGCCGGGGATGTGATTACTGTTAAAGGTGTGAATATGGAGCTGACCACTACAGTTACTTTCCCGGGTGTGGAAACAGCAGTAAAGCCCCAATCTGTGACAGCAACAGAGATAAAAGTTCTCATGCCCGAAATGGCAGTCAGTGGTGAACTGGTATTGAATACGGCAAGTGGTAATGTGTCTGCTCCGGTAGTCATTTCTACATTGAAACCTGAGGTACAGGCTTATAATCCAGCTCCTGTAGCTGCCGGTAATGAGGTCGTGTTGCAAGGTAAGAATTTGAATTTGGTGGCTTCTGTCACCTTCAGTGGTGACAAAACAGTTGAAGTGACTTCAACAGACGCTGATCAGTTGAAAGTGAACGTGCCGGTAGATGCTGCAAGCGGTGAAGTGATACTGACGATGAAAAATAGCGAAACAGTGATCTGTGCTTCATTGGAGGTGACTAAACCGATATTCTGCTATATTCCTATATTGCCCGATACAGAAACAAAAATCACTGCCGGAAGTATCCTGCCGGTTGAGATAGAAAATGGTGACAAGCTAACCAATGTCCGTGTAAATGGTAATAACACACAGTATATTCTGCAGGCTTCCACTCTTTACATGCTTATTCCTAATAATGCAGGCGGTGAGACTACAATTACGCTTATTTCTTCCAATGGAGAAATTTCCTATACTATGGATGTTGTAGGTTCGGGTACAATAGAAACCGTTGTTTTTGAAGGAGCTGTAGATTTAGGAACGAGCTGGGGAGAAAATATTTCACTGGAGACAAGTGTCTTTGCAAGCCTGTCGGCCGGTGCTAAGGTTAAGATTTATTTTACTCCTACCGGTACTGCTCCGCAACTAAAGGTAATGAACGGTAACTGGGTTGCATTTCCTGCTTTGGGTGAGGTGATTCCTAATGAATGGGGATGCGTAGATTTTACTCCGGATGATCGGGACTTTACCTTCTCAATGGATGCTGCCATGTTGGCAATCTGCCAGACCGGGGCTTATGGAAAAGGAATGATCATTACCGGTCAGCAGGCCATTATCAGTAAGATTTCTGTTATCACTACCGGAGGTGGAGCCTCGGCTACTGAAACTCTTTGGCAAGGAGAGCAGGTGATGGGAGGCTGGAGCGGTTCGGTACAAATGGATGCTTCCTTGTTTGTCAATGCGAAAGTTGGAAAAACGCTGGTTGTTAGTATTAAAGACCTCGAACCATCAGTCACTTACTGGCAAGTGGGATTGAAAAAGAATACAGCTGGTTGGCCCGATCTAAAGATGGTGGATTTAGCTGCTGATGCTACCGGTCATGAATTTATAATCGATGATGCGATGTTGGCCGAGCTGACCACCAATGGATTGATCATTTCGGGATGTAACTACACACTGACCAAAGTCGAACTTAAGTAAATAAGCTAAGAGTATGAAAAAGTTATTATATGTCCTATTACTTTCTGTTGCCGGAATGTATCTGGCAACGGCCTGCAACGATATCGAAGAACCGGTGATTGCCACACTGGAACCTGCCCGAATGGTCAGTAGTACTCCTGCAAATGGAAGTATTGATCTGCCGGAGGGTAACATCACCTTTGAATTAACTTACAATCAGAATGTATTTTCTCCTTCGGCAGAACATAGCCGGGTGACCTTGGAAGGTGCTACTATCACCAGCGTGTCTGCTTCACTCAGTAAGGTGACCGTTCAAGCCACAGGACTGGAAAAGGGAAAGAACTATAAACTGGTAATTCCCGAAGGGGTTATCATAGGCCCTACAAAAGTGGGGGCTACCGAAGCTGTTATTAACTTCACAACTGTAGCCAATCCAACGATTGTAACTACCCTGTGTACTCCGAATGCTTTGCCGGCAGCGCAGAAGGTATATGATTTTTTGTTAGAGAACTACGGAAAGAAGACCTTGTCTGCTACTATGGCTAATGTAAACTGGAATATCGGACAGGCCGAACGGGTACATACTCTGACCGGTAAATATCCGGCAATGAATTGCTTTGACTATATCCACTTATATGCATCACCTTCCAACTGGATTGACTATTCGGATATTTCCGTCGTTAAGGACTGGTGGGATGCGGGTGGACTGGTAGCTGCGATGTGGCATTGGAATGTTCCTACTTCCGATCCGCAGAATGCAGATACGGGGGCTGATGAGATATCTTACAGCTTTAACAGTGCAAACAATCATTTTGACGCAGCCAACGCCACGGTTGAAGGCACTTGGGAGAATAAAGTATTTGCCGATGATCTGGCCAAAGTTGTTACCCATCTGAAACTGTTGCAGGAAGCTGGTATACCTGTTATCTGGCGTCCTTTCCACGAGGCTGCCGGTGGCTGGTTCTGGTGGGGAAAAGATGCCGGTTCGTTCAAAAAACTATGGGTGGCTATGTTTGATACCTTCCAGGCACAAGGACTGAACAATTTAATTTGGGTATGGACCAGCGAAAGTGGTGACCAGGCATGGTATCCGGGTGATTCATATGTAGACATTATCGGGCGTGACCTCTATGGAAAAGAAGCCACTGATGCCGTAGCTGGATACACTGCTTTGGCGGAACAGTATGGCAGTAAAATGATAACATTGAGCGAATGCGGTGCCTATATGGATAACAATGCTTCTATGGCAAAACTATCTGTACAGTGGGATGCAGGAGCACGATGGTTGTACTTCATGCCATGGTATGATGGTGAAGGAGCCGCGATACAGCATGCCGATGATGCATGGTGGCAGGATGCTATGAACCAGACATATGTCATCACAAGAGAAAATATCCCATCCATGAAATAGCGGTGCTTCCCGTACGGGGAAGTGCGCCAGGCGGTGGGAATAGAAGCACCGGGAAGCAATGGTACCTCTTCGTGTGGGAAGAACAAAAGATAAAATTATGAGAAATATTATAATGACAATAGCAATAGGAATGATACTCAGTTCTTGCTCCGGCGGGAAAGGAGAAGTATATAAAGATCCTTCGGCACCTGTGAAAGACCGGGTGGAAGACTTGCTGAGTCGTATGACGTTGGAAGAGAAGGTAGGCCAGATGAATCAGTTTGTAGGCGTGGAACATATCAAAGCCAACAGCGCGGTGATGAAAGAGGAGGACTTGAAGAATAATACTGCCAATGCTTTCTATCCCGGATTTACGGAAAAGGATATAGAAGAGTGGACCGGACAAGGATTGATAGGCTCTTTTCTTCATGTGTTGACATTGAAAGAAGCCAATTATCTTCAGTCATTTGCCATGAAGAGCCGTTTGCAAATACCCGTTATTTTTGGTATCGATGCTATCCATGGCAATGCCAATGCACCGGATAATACGGTGTATCCCACCAATATTAATCTCGCCTGTTCGTTTGATACGGTAATGGCACGTCGCATAGCCCGGGAAACGGCAAAGGAAATGCGAGCCATGAATATGCACTGGACATTCAATCCCAATGTGGAAATAGCACGTGATGCCCGTTGGGGGCGGGTAGGAGAGACGTATGGTGAAGACCCGTATCTCGTTACACAGATAGGGGTACAGACTGTAAAGGGATATCAGCAGAACCTGGACAGCCCGGAAGATGTGCTGGCTTGTATCAAACACTTTGTAGGAGGGAGTCAGCCTATAAACGGAACAAACGGATCGCCAACCGATCTTTCGGAACGTACCCTGCGCGAGGTGTTCTTCCCTCCCTTCAAAGCAGGAGTGGATGCGGGAGCCATGTCACTGATGACAGCTCACAATGAACTCAACGGCATACCTTGCCACGAAAATGAATGGCTGATGACAGAGGTACTTCGGGGTGAATGGAAATTCCCCGGATTTGTGGTGAGCGATTGGATGGACATTGAACATATTCACGATCTGCATGCTACTGCTCCCAATTTAAAGGAAGCCTTCTATCAATCTATCATGGCCGGTATGGATATGCACATGCACGGCATTCATTGGAACGAGATGGTAACGGAACTGGTAAAAGAAGGCCGAATTCCGGAATCGCGTATTGATGAATCAGTGCGTCGTATCCTCGAAGTAAAGTTCCGTCTCGGACTTTTTGAAAATCCGTATGCTGATGAAGAGCAGAGTATGAAGATCCGGCTTTGTCCCGAGCATCGCCAGACTGCTTTGGAGGCTGCCCGTAATGGCATTGTGTTATTGAAGAATGAAGGTATCCTGCCTCTGGATGCTTCCAAATATAAACGGGTATTGGTGACTGGCATCAATGCCGATGACCAGAATATTCTGGGTGATTGGAGTGCTCCTGAGAAGCCGGAGAATGTAACGACCATTCTTGAAGGCTTGCAACAGGTGGCTCCCGGTGTGAAGTTTGACTTTGTAGATCAGGGTTGGGATCCACGTAATATGGATCCGAAGAAAGTAGCTGAAGCCGCTGCACGTGCCCGGAATGCAGATTTGAACATTGTAGTAGCCGGAGAATATATGATGCGCTTCCGGTGGACAGAACGGACAGACGGAGAAGATACAGACCGTTCGGATATCAGTCTGGTAGGTTTACAAAATGAGTTGATAGAGAAAGTGGCTGCTTCGGGCAAGCCGACTATTCTTGTACTTGTCAATGGGCGTCCGCTTGGGGTACAATGGGCGGCCACACATCTGCCTGCTATTGTTGAGGCATGGGCACCGGGGATGTATGGTGGACAAGCTGTTGCCGAAATATTGTATGGAAAGGTGAATCCTTCGGCAAAACTGGCAATCACCATCCCGCAGAGTGTAGGACAGTTACAAATGATTTATAATCATAAACCGTCTCAATATTTCCATCCTTATGCAGCCTATCAGCCAAGTACACCGCTTTACCCGTTCGGACACGGCTTATCGTACACTACGTATAAGTATGAAGATCTGAAACTGACGGAGACAGAAATCAGCAAAGACGGCAGTGTAGGTGTCAGCCTGAAGGTGACAAATACAGGAGACCGTGACGGAGTGGAGATTGTACAGCTTTACATTCGTGATACTTATAGTTGTGTCACCCGTCCGGTGAAGGAGTTGAAAGACTTTGCCCGTATTGCATTAAAAGCAGGTGAGAGTAAAGTAGTGAACTTTATTATAACACCCGATAAACTGGCTTTTTACGATAAGAAGATGAAATGGGGAGTGGAGCCTGGCGAGTTTATAGTGATGGCAGGACCTTCCTCTGCCGATGAAGTGTTACTGAAAGAGACCTTTACAGTAAAATAACAGAAACGAATGATACGAACCGATATGAAAAAGAGAAACCTTTTAATTGCTACGATGGTCTTAGCTTTGGGCATAACATCGTGTGATACAAACAAAAAGAAAATGGAACGAACCCAGGAAACGGAAGCTCTGTTGGAGAACCTGAAACGCATACCTGCACAAGGATTTATGTTCGGGCATCATGATGATCCGGTGTATGGTATCGGCTGGGAGGATGATCCGGATCGCAGTGATGTAAAAAGTGTTTGTGGTGATTATCCTGCTGTGATGTCCTTCGATCTCGGACGCATCGAACTGGGGGGAGACAGAAATCTGGATAATGTTTCTTTTGAGAGAGTGAAGAATGAAATCATTGCACAATATAACCGGGGTGGTATGAGTTCTCTCAGTTGGCATCTTGACAATCCGTTGACCGGTAAAGACTCCTGGGATGTGAGCGATACTACGGTAGTAGCTTCTATCCTTCCCGGTGGTGTGAATCATGAGATGTTTCTTGGCTGGCTCGATAAAGTAGCCGCTTTTATGAATTCTCTTACCAGGGCAGATGGCACGAAAGTTCCTGTGCTTTTCCGTCCGTGGCATGAACATACCGGGAGTTGGTTCTGGTGGGGGCAGAATCTTTGCACAACCAGCCAGTATAAAGCTTTGTGGAAGATGACTTATGACCGTATGCAGGAGAAAGGTGTTAATAACCTGCTTTATGCCTATTCTCCCGGTTCGGAACCCAATGATAGTACCGAGTATCTGGAGCGTTACCCGGGGGATGAAATCATCGACCTTATCGGTTTTGATACGTATCAATTCGATCGTCAGAAGTATATGGAGACACTGGACAAATCACTGGCTATTCTGACAGAAGTAGGTAGAGTACACAATAAACCTATTGCTATCACCGAAACTGGTTTTGAAACAATTCCTGATTCTACATGGTGGACGAAGACGCTGATGCCGGTTATCAGCAAATATCCAATCAGCTATGTACTGGTGTGGCGTAATGCTCGTGAACGGGATAATCATTATTATGCTCCTTATCCCGGACAAATATCCGCAGCGGATTTTGTGAAATTCTACCAGGCTCCCAACACTCTTTTTGTTGGTGATGTGAATGGACTGTACGTTACGAAATAAACTATCAAACTAAATTATAAAACAGAAAAGACTTCGATTATGAGCCTATTTAAAGACAAAATTGCTACCTTGCTGGCCGAACATGAGGAATTCCTCGCCCGCAAAAACAATCCGATGAAAGGTGGAAATGGTATTATTACCCGTTATGAACATCCTGTGCTGACTGCTGCCCATACGCCGGTATTCTGGCGTTATGATCTGGATGAGAAGACGAATCCTTATCTGATGGAGCGTATCGGCATGAATGCAACCATGAATGCCGGTGCCATCAAATGGAACGGAAAGTATCTGTTGATGGTACGCGTGGAAGGTGCTGACCGTAAATCGTTCTTTGCCGTTGCAGAGAGTCCTAACGGAGTAGATAATTTCCGTTTCTGGGATTATCCGGTGACGATGCCTGAAGATGTTGTTCCGGCAACGAACGTTTATGATATGCGCCTTACCGCTCATGAGGACGGTTGGATATATGGTATCTTCTGTGCCGAACGACCTGACGATAATGCTCCGGCAGGAGATTTGTCGTCGGCAACGGCTACAGCCGGTATCGCCCGTACCAAGGACTTGAAGAACTGGGAACGCCTTCCGGATCTGAAAACAAAGAGCCAGCAGCGTAATGTTGTGTTGCATCCGGAGTTCGTTGAGGGGAAATATGCACTTTATACCCGTCCGCAAGATGGATTTATTGATGCCGGAAGTGGTGGCGGTATCGGTTGGGCATTGGTAGATGACATGACGCATGCCGAGGTGAAAGAAGAAGTTATTATAGACAAACGCTATTATCATACTATTAAAGAGGTGAAGAATGGAGAGGGACCGCACCCGATAAAGACCCCGCAAGGCTGGTTACATTTGGCTCATGGGGTTCGCGGATGTGCTGCCGGATTGCGTTATGTATTATATATGTATATGACTGATCTGAAAGATCCGACGAAGCTGATTGCCGCCCCTGCCGGATATTTTATGGCTCCGGAGGGTGAAGAGCGTATCGGTGATGTATCGAATGTATTGTTCAGTAACGGCTGGATTGCTGATGAAGATGGAACGGTGTTTATCTATTATGCCTCTTCGGATACCCGTATGCATGTAGCTACATCTACCATTGATAAGTTGGTGGACTACTGCCTGCATACACCGCAGGATGGCTTTTTCTCTTCTGCTTCGGTGGAGACGCTGAAGAGGATGATAGAGAAAAACAAGAAAATAGTGAGTAGTGAGTAGTGATGAGTGATTAGTGCCATGCGGTATAATTGCGCAGCCTACTAATCACTACTCACTAATTGCTTATCACTAATCACTACTCACTCATCACTAATTACTCTTTTTCTACCATGATAAAACTTAAAGAAAAAATAGGCTATGGTTTCGGTGATATGGCTTCGTCCATGTTCTGGAAACTGTTTGGCTCTTACCTGATGATATTCTATACGGATGTCTTCGGACTTCCGGCTGCTGTGGTCGGTACTATGTTTCTCATTACCCGTGCCTGGGATTCGGCTTTCGATCCGATCGTGGGAATCATTGCTGACCGTACTCATTCCCGTTGGGGAAAGTTCCGTCCTTATCTGCTGTTTCTTGCCATTCCTTTCGGGCTGATTGGCATACTGACGTTCACTACTCCCGATCTGAGTGATACCGGCAAATTGATATACGCCTATGTCACTTATTCGCTGATGATGATGATTTATTCTGCTATCAATGTGCCTTATGCTTCATTGTTGGGAGTGATGAGTCCTGATCCGAAGGAGCGGAATACACTGTCTACTTATCGCATGACATTTGCCTATATCGGCAGCTTCATAGCTCTGTTGCTGTTTATGCCGATGGTGAATTACTTTAGCCAGGGACACAGTGAGCAACACGGCTGGATGATGAGTGTGATAGTCATAGCAGTCATGTGTACGATACTGTTCTATGGCTGTTTCGCATTGACGCGCGAAAGGGTGAAACCTATCAAGGAAGCGCAAAGCCCGTTGAAGGAAGATGTGAAAGATTTGCTTCACAATAAACCCTGGTGGATTCTGCTCGGTGCAGGTATTGCTGCATTGATCTTCAACTCTGTTCGCGACGGGGCCACGGTTTACTATTTCAAGTACTTCATTGTGGAGGAAGATTATGCTGCTGTTTCCTTCTTCGGAGTCTCGTTTGTGTTAAGTGGGCTTTATCTGGCAGTAGGCCAGGTTGCCAATATCGTAGGGGTAGTCCTTGCTGCTCCACTCAGCAACCGTATTGGTAAGAAAGCTACCTACATGGGTGCCATGGTGATTGCTACCGTACTGAGCATCATCTTCTATTGGTTTGGAAAGGGAGACATTGCACTGATATTCGTTTTCCAGATACTGATTAGTATTTGTGCCGGAAGCATTTTCCCACTGTTATGGTCTATGTACGCCGACTGTGCCGATTACTCTGAGTTGAGAACCGGCAATCGGGCTACCGGACTGATATTCTCTTCCTCCTCCATGAGCCAGAAATTCGGTTGGGCAATCGGTAGTGCTATCACCGGTTGGTTACTTGCTTATTTTGGTTTCAAGGCCAATGCTGTACAGAGTGCCGAAGCGATTCATGGCATTAAAATGTTCCTGAGCTTCCTGCCGGCAATAGGTACAGTGCTGAGTGTACTATTTATCAGTATGTATCCGTTGAGTGAGAAGAAGATGAAAGACATCACGGTAGAACTGGAGAAAAAACGGAATTAAAAAACTAATACGAATCAGTAATTCAAACCTGATCCGAAATGAATCAGTTCACCACAGAGGACACGGAGGGCGCAGAGATATTATTTTCTCTGATGAAACGCGGATGATCGCAGATGAACGCAGATTAAAAAACTGTAGTTCTTTATTTTATCGTTATTTCCCTTTGCGAAAATCTGCGTTCATCTGCGTTTC